>JBOFLW010000228.1:0-15932 GCA_051658065.1 Cetobacterium sp. | reverse complement strand
GCTATAACAGGTGGAGTTATAGGAGCAGAGGCTTCTAAGAATATGGCTAACATATATGTTTTAGCAGAAAAAAGAGATGTAAGATTAGATATAATTTCAATTTATTCAAGTATTATAAATTATGAAAAAGATTTAACGGTATTAGAAGTTTCTATGAAAGAGTTAGAAGCTAGAAATATGAAGCAAAAAGAGCAATTAGATTTAAGATTAATAACAAAAGCAGATTTATTAAAAACAGAATATTCAATCTTAGAGCTAGAGTCTCAAATTACAGGAACAAAAACAAATTTAGAAATAGCAAAAAAAGATTTAAAGTTAAAGCTTATGATTCCTAAAGGTGAAGAGATAGTATTAAGAGATTTCATAGTTCCTGAAAATTTAACATCTGGAATAAATTTTGATAACGATTTAACTGTAGCATTAACAAATAGTCTATCTGCAAAATTAGCAGTAAATAAAGTTGAATATGCATCAGCACAAAAAATTGTAACAAGATCAACATTATTACCTCAAGTAGATGCATTTGGAACTTATGGTACTGCAAAAGAAAGCCATCATTTTGATAACAGTTTTGATAATGCAGAGTGGAGAGGTGGAATAAGTGTTAAATGGGACGTATTCTCATTTGGAAGCGGTGTAGACCAATATAACGTAGCTAAAAATAATGAAAATATTGAAAATTTAAATCAAGAATTAACTTTGGACAATATAAAACTATCAGTAACAAAAAATTATAGAGAGCTAATACGTTTACAACAGTTGAAAAATTCAAGAGGTAAAGCTTTAGAAGCAGCAACAGAAAACTTCAATATAGATACAGAGAGATATAATGCAGGATTAATTTCAACAGTTGATTATCTATTAGCAGAGAGTCAATATAGAGAAGCTTCAGTGGAATATAACTCATCAAGATTAAATTATTATGTAGCATTTGAAAAATATAGATCATCACTTATTTAATTCGGGAGGAAAGATGAAAAAGGGATTTTTAATACTATCAGTAGCAGCAGTTTTAGTAACTGCATGCGGGAAAAAAGAGGAAGTAATAATAGAAAAGGTAAAAAAACCAGTTGTGTCAGCAAC
Organism: Cetobacterium sp.; assembly: GCA_051658065.1. Taxonomy (GTDB): domain Bacteria; phylum Fusobacteriota; class Fusobacteriia; order Fusobacteriales; family Fusobacteriaceae; genus Cetobacterium_A. The sequence goes on along the minus strand of JBOFLW010000228.1, from coordinate 14,849 downwards.
TGTAATGAATCAACAAGTTTCAGATATGTATACAACTGATGGAACTTTAGTACCACAAGAAAAGGTTGATCACACATTAGAAACTCAAGGGACAGTTTCTGTTGTTTTAAAGAAAAATGGAGATTTTGTAAATAAGGGTGAATTAGTAGTAAAATTTAAAGATGCAAAAGTAGAATCAAGTTATGAAGCAGCTAAAATAAATCTTCAATCAACAAAAAATAACTATGAAAAGTTTAATAAACTTTATGAAAAGCAGATGGTTTCTCAATTAGAACTTTTAAGTTATAAAGATGCATACACAAATGCGGTAGCAGATTTTTCATCTAAAAAATCAAATTTTGATAAATTAACTAGAAAATCAGAGATAACAGGTTTAGTTGGAAATCTTAATCTAAAAGCTGGAAATGTAGTAGAAGCAAATAAAGCTATATTTACAGTTGTAGATGAAAATATGATGGAAGTAAATGTAGATTTCCCAGGATATTGGTTAAGTAGTATAAAAGAGGGATCTCCAGTAGTTGTAACAGTATCAGATTTAGCTGGAAAAGAGTTTAGTGCTGAAATAAAATCTATAAATCCAATTGCAAATTCTGAAACTAAAAAATTCCCTGTGAAAATATCTGTAAATAACACAGGAAAAGAGTTAAAAGATGGAATGTATGTAAAAGTAGTTATACCAACTCAAAAAAGAGATGGATTAATTGTTCCACAAGAATCTGTTTTTATAAGAGATTTACTAAGCTATGTTTATAAAATAGAAAATGGAAAAGTTAAAAGAGTAGAGGTAAAAACAGGAGCAACTGTAAAGCCTAATATAGAAATAGTATCAACAGAGTTAGTAACTGGAGATTTAGTAGTATCTGATGGTATATTTGGACTATCTGATGGAGATGAAATTACAGTAAATAATGAAACAAAATAGAAATCGAAGAGGTGAAAAATAATGTCATTAGCAGGTATTGCTATACGTAGACCAGTTGCAACAGTAATGGTAATGGTTTCAATGGTATTTTTAGGAATAGTTTCAATGTTATCAATGAAATCAGAACTACTTCCAAATATGAATATTCCAATGATTATTGTAAGTACAACTTGGAATGGAGCTGTTCCAGAAGATATAAATAGTCAAATAACAAAAAAAATTGAAGACTCTTTATCAGGAGTAGACGGAATAAAAAAAATTACATCTAGTTCATCATTTGAGAGATCGACAGTAAGTATTGAATTTGATTATGGAGTAAATATAGATTTAAAAAGAGGAGATGTTCAAAGAGAGATTGATGCTATATCAGGAGATTTACCAGATGATGCATCAAAACCAACAACTCAAAAGAAATTAGCAGGATCAGGAAATACAGCAATGATGCTAAATGTATCAGGACCTAATTTCTTAGAACTAACAACATTTATTAATGAGTTTATGACTCCTAGATTCCAAAAAATAGCTGGAGTAGGAAGTGTTGATACTGCAGGTTCACCAGATAAACAGATTCAAATACAGTTTGATACTGATAGATTGGCTGCATACGATTTAACACCAGTAGAACTTTATGACTTAATAAAAACATCATCTTTAAATGTTCCTTTAGGAGTTATAAAAACTGGAGGTAAAGATGTTGTAGCTAGATTTATGGGTGAGTTTAGTTACTTAGATGAATTTGAAAATATGATTTTAAAAAGTAATGGAAAAACATTAAGATTAAAAGATGTTGCTAAAGTTGTATTAACAACAGAAGATGAAAGTGAAATTACAAAACTTGATGGAAAGTCGTCAGTAATGATAACAATTGAAAAATCAACAGATGGAAATATATTATCAATCACTGATAATGCTAAGTTAGTATTAGAAGAGATGAAACCCTACTTCCCCATAGGTGTTGATGTAAATGTTGTAATGGATTACTCTGAAAATATAAATTCATCAATTTCAGGAGTAAAAGGAAATGCAGTAACTGGATTAGTTCTAGCTACAATTGTACTATTAGTATTCTTAAAAAATATAAGAGCAACAATGCTTATATCTTTAGCTTTACCTATAGCGATTGTATTTACATTTGCATTTTTATCACTACTAGGAGTAAGTATAAATATAATATCTTTAATGGGATTATCTATAGGAGTAGGAATGCTTACAGATAACTCGGTTGTTGTTATAGATAATATTTACAGACATATAACAGAGCTTAAAAAGCCTGTTATGGAAGCATCAGAAGATGGAGCATCAGAAGTAGCTGTTGCAATATTAGCTTCTGCATTAACAACAATGGTTGTATTTATACCAGTTCTATTTATACCAGGAGTAGCAAGAGAGATATTTAGAGATATGTCATTATCAATAATTTTTTCAAACGTTGCAGCGTTAATTGTTTCTTTAACATTGATGCCAATGGTAGCAAGTAGATTCTTAAAAGCAGATGCAGATATAACAAAAGAGGGTAAAATTTTTGGAAAAGTAAAATCATTCTATGCAGGAGTTATAGAATGGGCTATAGGAAATAGAAAAAAGACTATAGCAGCAGCATTTTTAACGTTTATATTTATGATGATAGTAGGTCCAATGTTTACAAGAACAGAGTTTATACCAAAGCAAGACTATGGAAGATATTCTATTGTTTTAGAGCTTGAAAAGGGACTTTCTGTTCAAAAAGCTGAAGAGATAACAGAGCAAGTAGTAGAGATTGTTAAAAAGAATCCTCTAACAAAAACATATATCTCTTTAGTTAAAGCTGACACAGGAATTGTAAACGTAGATATTGGTCCAAAAACAGATAGAGATTTATCAATCTTTGGAGTTATGGATAATTTAAGACCTGAGTTATCAAAAATTCCAGGAGTTAAATTTAATTTAAAAGATGACTATCAAACAGCTGGTGGAGATAGAGAGGTTGAGTTTAGAATATCTTCAGATTCATTAGTAGTTGCTCAAAACATTGCAAAACAAGTACAAGATAAAATTAGTAAAAATACAGGAATTAAAGATATAACATCAAGTATTGAGCCTGGTAACGTTGAGGCAAGAGTGGTTCTTAATAGAGATAAGTTAAGAGCTTATGGAATTAGTCCTTTTGATATTGGTAGAACAATTAGTTACTCTTTCTTAGGAGGAAACAGAGCTACTGGTCAGACATTATCAGTAAAAACAGGAACAGAAGAGATTGATGTATTAATAAGATTACCAAGAGAAGCAAGAACAAATGTTTCAACACTAGAAGAGCTTAATGTTAGAAGTTCAGATGGTAAATTCATAAAGGTTTCAGATGTTGCAGAAATAGTTATGGCTGAGGGAGCTTCAAAAGTAACTAAAACAGATAAAATCTTCTATGTATCTGTTTCAGCAAATGATGGTGGAATAGGTTTAAGTAAAGTTCAAGGTGAAATAGTAAAAGCTTACGAAGAAGCAAATCCACCAAAAGGTGTTACATACTCTTGGGGTGGAATGTCTCAAATGTTTAACGAGGCTATAGTACAGATGGGTATGGCTTTAGGAATTTCAATATTCTTAATCTATGCAATACTAGCATCTCAATTTGAAAATTTCTTATTACCAGGAATAATTTTAGCTTCAGTACCTTTAGCTATGATTGGTGTTTATGGTGGATTATTACTTACAAACTCACCATTTGATATGATGGTTATGATTGGAATAATAATGCTAGCAGGAACCGTTGTAAATAATGCAATAGTTCTAATAGACTTTATTAAAATTCTAAGAGAAAGAGGTCAAGAGCTTAATGATGCAGTAAGAGAGTCTTGTAAAACAAGACTTAGACCAATATTAATGACAACTATGACAACAGTTTGTGGAATGATACCTCTAGCTTTAGGGTTTGGAGAGGGAGCAGAACTATATTCTGGAATGTCAATTGCTGTAATATTTGGATTGTCATTCTCGACGATATTAACACTGGTTGTAATTCCAGTTTTATACATATCAGTAGAGGAGTTTGCAGCAGGAATTAAAAGAAAGTTTTCTAAAAAGAAAATATAACAAAATCAAGGGTTCTCTGATATAAAAATCAGAGAACTTTTTTTATTGTGAAAAAAATAGTTGAAAAAAAGCGAACAGTGTGTTAGTATTAGATTAAGAAAACCAAACAAATAAACACTTGTATAATAGTTGTAATAAGGTCAACGAGTCTCTACCTGCCACCATCATTGGCAGACTACAAGAATAAAATTTTAACATAGTTCTTTTTTGTGTAGTTAAAATTAATCTTGTAGGAAATTACATTGTAATTTCCTTTTTTTATAGACTTTTTTAGTTGACTTAAAAAATTAAAAAGGAGAGCTAATAAGGTGCTAAAACTACAGAGAAAAAATAAAACAGAAAACCTAAAAAATAGAGCTTCAAAAGAATGGAATAAGTGTGTAAAAACGCAGATTATTGAAAAGGGATAGTTGTAACCTTTTTAGTAATGTGCGTTTTTTATTTTTTAACTTTAGGGAGGAAATAGAGTGAGAATAGGTGTAATAATGGGAAGTAAATCAGACTTACCAACAATGAATGAGTGCATAAGCATTTTGAAAGAGTTTGGAGTAGAGCATGAAGTTAAGATAGTTTCAGCTCATAGAACACCAGATTTAATGTTTACTTACGCTAAAGAGGCTAAAAGTAGAGGGATTGAAGTAATTGTTGCAGGAGCAGGAGGAGCGGCTCATCTACCAGGAATGGTAGCAAGTCTAACAGATTTACCAGTTATTGGAGTACCTATTGAAAGTAAAACTTTAAAGGGGATAGATTCACTTTTATCAATAGTTCAAATGCCAGGAGGAGTTCCAGTCGCTACTGTTTCAATAGGTGGAGCTAAAAATGCTGGATTACTAGCAGTAAAAATACTAGGAATAAAAGATTCTGAAATTGGAGAAAAGATAAAAAAATATAGAGAAAATATGGAAAGGATGATTTTAGATGAAAAAATCTAGAACAATTGGAATTTTAGGTGGTGGGCAATTAGCTAAAATGCTTTGTGATTCAGCAAAAAAGATGAGTTATAAAACAATTATATTAGATCCAAATCCAGATTCTTGTGGAAATTTAAGTGCTGACATTCATCTAGTATCAAAATATAATGATGAAAAAAGTTTGGAAAACTTGTGTGAAAATACAGATGTAATAACTTATGAATTTGAAAATGTTCCAAGTGAAGTTATAAAATTCTTAGAGGATAAAAGGGGAAATATACCTCAAGGAGCTACACCTTTGTATTTGAGTCAGCATAGAGTAAGAGAGAAATCAGCTGTTAATAAAATAGGAATTAGAACAGCGCATTTTGAAGAAGTAAAAAATTTAGAATCAGCAAAAATAGCTTTAAAAAAGATTGGAGTACCTTCTATATTAAAAACATGTTCTGGGGGATATGATGGGAAAGGACAATGGAAAATATTGAAAGAGGAAGATTTGCTGAGTGTAGATTGGAAGTCGATTGAATATATTTTAGAAAAAATGGTAGATTTTCAAAAGGAAGTATCTTGTATGGTTGTTAGAGGAATAAATGGAGATATTGTAACGTTTCCAGTAGGTGAAAATATTCATAAAAACGGAATATTAAATAAAACGATTGTTCCAGCAAGAATTTCAAAAAATCTTCAAGATGAAATTGAAATTTTTTCAAAAAAGATAGTTAAAGAGTTGGATATATATGGTCCTTTAGGAATTGAATATTTTGTAAAAAATGACGAAATATATTTTAATGAAATGGCTCCAAGACCACACAATAGTGCACATTATACTATGGATGCTTGCAATTATTCACAATTTGATATTCATCTGATGGGTATTTTAGGGGAAACACTTCCAGAGATAAAATTAGTAACACCAGTTGTTATGCTAAATATCATGGGTGAGGATGAAGAGAAAATAAAAGTGATAAATTTAAGTGAAAATACAAACTTACATATTTATGGAAAAACAGAGTGGAAAAAAGATAGAAAAATGGGTCATATAAATTACTGTGGTAATGAGATAGAAGAGTTAATAAATAAAGCTAATTCATTTTAGGGAGGATTAATGAACAAAAGGGTATTTGTTAAGAAAAAAGAGGGGTTTCAAGTAGAAAGTTTAGGAGTAAAAAGTGAACTTTTAGAAAATTTAAAAGAAAATAAAATTGAAAATATAGATTTATATAATGTTTATGATGTTTTTAATTGTACAGAGGAAGACTTAGAACTTTTAAAAAATAAAGTTTTATCAGAACCAGTTACAGATGATGTTTATGAAACTGTTCAATTAGAAGGAAAACAATATTTAGCAACTGAGTTTTTACCTGGACAATACGACCAAAGAGCGGATTCAGCAGAGCAATGTTTAATGCTTTTAAACAATAAAGCTGGAGTTCAAATAAAAAGTGGAAAATTATTAGTATTCCACGGAGAGATTAAAAACTTTGAAAAAGTGAAAGAGTATTTAATCAATCCAATTGAAACAAGAATTAAGAATTTAGAAGAGATAAAATTAGATGAAAATATAGATATAGATCCTGTTCCAACTTACACAGGATTTATAAATAAAACTTCTGAAGAGTTAGAGAAATTTTTAAATGAACATGGACTAGCAATGACTTTAGAGGATTTAAAGCATATTCAAAATTACTTTAAAAATGAAGAAAAAAGAGATCCGAAAGAAACAGAGATAAAAGTACTAGATACGTATTGGTCAGACCACTGTAGACATACAACTTTCGAAACATATTTAAAAGATATCAAAATAGAGTGTGGAGAGTTGACAGAAAATCTTCAAAAAGCTTTTGATGGATATTTAAATCTTAGAAAAGAGTTGGGAAGAGAGGAAAAGGCGTTAACTTTAATGGATATGGCAACTATTGGTGGAAGATATTTAAGAAGAGTAGGAAAACTTGATGATTTAGAAGAATCAGAAGAGATAAATGCTTGTAGTGTTGAAGTGGATGTAGATGTAGATGGTGCAACAGAAAAATGGTTATTGATGTTTAAAAATGAAACTCATAATCACCCAACAGAGATAGAGCCTTTTGGTGGAGCAAGTACTTGTGTTGGTGGAGCAATAAGAGATCCATTATCAGGAAGATCATACGTTTATCAAGCTATGAGAATAACAGGAGCTGGAGATATAACAGAGGGTATAGAAAATACTATGCAAAATAAATTACCTCAAGAAAAAATATCAAAAGGTGCTGCACATGGTTACTCATCTTATGGAAATCAAATAGGTTTAACAACAACATTCGTAAAAGAGATTTATCATAATGGATATAAAGCTAAAAGAATGGAAGTTGGAGCAGTAGTTGGAGCAGTAAAAAAAGAGTATGTAAGAAGAGAAAGTCCAATACCAGGAGATATCGTTATACTAATTGGAGGAAAAACAGGAAGAGATGGTGTTGGTGGAGCTACTGGATCATCAAAAGAACATAATGAAACTTCATTAACAAAATGTTCTTCAGAGGTTCAAAAAGGAAATGCACCAGTAGAAAGAAGAATCCAAAGATTATTCCGAAATCCAGAGGTAACTAGATTAATCAAAAAATCAAATGATTTTGGTGCTGGAGGAGTTAGTGTTGCAATAGGTGAAATTGCTAGAGGAGTAGAAATTAACTTAGACACAGTTTTAGTTAAATATCTAGGGCTTAATGGTACAGAGTTAGCTATATCAGAATCTCAAGAAAGAATGGCTGTAGTAGTAGAGGCTAAAGATGCTGAAAGATTCCAAGAGTTAGTAAAAATGGAAAACTTAGAGTCATCATTAGTTGCAGTAGTTACAGAAGAGGAAAGATTAGTTGTAAAATATAAAAATGAAACGTTAGTAGACTTATCAAGAGAGTTTTTAGATACAAATGGAGTAAGACAGATTCAAGATGTTAAAGTAGTTTCATCAGATAAAATTAATCCATTCAAGAGTGAAACAAATGTTGATACAAAAGAAAAAGTAAAAGAGATGTTAAACAGTATGAACATAGCTTCACAAAGAGGTATGGTAGAGATGTTTGATGCTTCAATAGGTAGAAGCACTGTATTAATGCCTTATGGTGGAAAGTATCAATTGACAGAATCAGAAGCGAGTGTACAAAAGTTACCTACAGAAAAATTAACAAATACTTGCTCAATAATGACTTATGGGTATAATCCATTAATCTCTGAATACTCACCATACTTAGGAGCTCAATATGCTGTTATAGAATCGTTAGCAAGAATAATTGCAACAGGAGGAAGCTATAGAAAAGCTAGACTTTCATTCCAAGAGTATTTCGAAAGATTAGGAAAAGATTCTACGAGATGGGGAAAACCTTTTGCAGCATTACTAGGTGGAATAGAAGCTCAATTAGAATTTGAAACACCTGCAATAGGTGGAAAAGATAGTATGAGTGGAACATTTAAAGATTTAGATGTACCTCCAACATTGATATCGTTTGCAGTTACGACAGAAGATGTAAAAAATATAATATCTCCAGAGTTTAAAAAAGAGGAAAATTCAATCTATTTAATTAAAAATGAAAGATTATTAGGAGAAGTTCCTGATTTTAAAAAGATAAAAGCCAATTTTGATTTAGTTGAAAATGCTATAAAAAATGGAAAAATTATTTCTGCATCTACAATTAAGTTTGGTGGAATAGCAGAAGCTGTAATAAAGATGGCTTTTGGAAATAAAATAGGTGCTAAATTAGAAACATCAGAAAAATTATTCGATTTAATGCCAGGAGATATGGTTATAGAATCATCAGAGCCTTTAGAGTTTGGAATACTTATAGGAAAAACAGTAAAGGAATCAGTAGTAGAATTAAATGGTGAAAGCTTTGAGATAGATGCTTTAATAGCTGATTGGGAAAAAAGATACAGTAAAATATATCCTTATACAGCAGAAACAAAAGGTGAAGTTATAGAGAGTGAATATAAGACGTCAACTGAATTTAAAGCTAAAAAACTTTATGATAAACCAAAAGTTTTAGTAACAGTATTCCCAGGAACAAATTGTGAATATGATACTAAAAAAGCTTTTGAAAGTGCTGGAGCAGAAGTTGAAATATATGTATTTAATAACTTAGGAGTAGAAGAGATAAAAGAGAGTATTGATACATTATCTCAAAAAATGAAATCAGCTCAAATCTTTATGATTCCTGGTGGATTCAGTGCAGGAGATGAACCAGATGGTTCTGGAAAATTTATTGCAAATATTCTTCAAAATAAGAAGATAAAAGAGAGTATGAAAGAGTTTTTAAATAATGAAGGGCTAGTATTAGGTATATGTAATGGATTCCAAGCTCTTATAAAATCAGGATTACTACCATATGGTGATGTGGATAGTGTAAATGAAAATTCACCAACATTATTTAGAAATGATATAAATAGACATATATCAAGAGTTGTTAGTACAAAGATAACTTCAAATAACTCTCCTTGGATGAGTTCGTTCGTTGTAGGAGAGAAGCATAATATACCTGTATCACATGGAGAGGGAAAATTTGTAGTAAGTAAAGAGTTTGCAGAAGAGTTATTTAAAAATGGACAAGTTATAACTCAGTATTGTGATGAAGATGGAAATGTAACAATGAATAAAAATTATAACTTAAATGGATCAACTTATGCTATAGAGGGAATAGTTTCAAAGTGTGGAAGAATACTTGGAAAAATGGGACATTCAGAAAGATATGAAGATGATTTATTAAAAAATATAGATGGAAATAAAAATCAAGATTTATTCACTAATGGGGTTAATTATTTTAAAAAATAAATTTAAAAAAAATTAAAAATAAAGTGGGAGAGTGACCAAATGTTGTTAGTAGAAGAAAATAAATTATATGAAGGAAAAGCTAAAAAAGTATACAAAACAGAAAATCCAGATGAAGTTATTATTTATTATAAAGATGATGCAACAGCTTTTAATAATTTAAAAAAAGGTCAAATACAAAATAAAGGTATTTTAAATAGTAAGATTACAACAATAATTTATGATTATTTAAAAAAGAATGGAGTAGAAACTCACCTAATAGAAAACTTATCTGAAAGAGCTCAACTTTGTAAAAAAGTAGAGATTATCCCATTAGAAGTTATTGTAAGAAATACTTTAGCTGGTTCAACTGCTAAACTTTTCAAAATGGAAGAGGGAAAAGTTTTAGATACTCCAATATTTGAAATTTGTTATAAAAAAGATGAGTTAGGAGATCCATTAATAAATGACTATCATGCAGTAGCTCTTGGACTTGCAACAAAAGTAGAGTTAGAATCTCTTTACTCTCAAACTAAAAAAATAAATGAACTATTAAAAGACCTTTTCTTAAAAATAGGTATTGAATTAGTTGACTTCAAAATAGAATTTGGAAAAGATAAAGAAGGAAATGTAATTCTAGCAGATGAAATATCTCCAGATTGTTGTAGATTATGGGATAAAGAAACTAGAAAAAAATTAGATAAAGATAGATTTAGAAGAGATTTAGGGGATGTTGAAGAAGCTTATCAAGAAGTTTTAGCTAGATTAAATAAAATAGTGGGGTAAAAATGAGAACTGAGATAGAGTATTTTTTAAGTGGAAAAATAAATGAAGAGTGTGGAGTATTTGGAGTATTTAATGTAGAGGATGCATCACAATTAACATACTATGGTTTACACTCGTTACAACATAGGGGTCAAGAGGGAGCTGGAATAGCTTCCTCTGACGGGCAAAACATTGTCAGAGAAAAAGGTGAAGGATTAGTAACTGAGGTTTTCAATACAGAAAGAATGTCTAGATTACCAGGAAAAATGTCTATTGGACATGTGAGATATGCAACAACTGGTGGAGGTGGAATAGAAAATGTTCAACCGATACTAGTTCGTTCTCATACTGGAGATTTTGTAATAGCTCATAATGGAAATATAGTAAATGCTAAAGAGTTGAAAATGCAGTTAGAAGCTATGGGAAGTATATTCCATACAACTTCTGATAGTGAAATAATAGGACACCTTATTCAAAGAGAAGTGGGAGATTTCCACGAAAAAATACTAAAAGCTCTACCAAAATTAGAAGGAGCTTTCTCGTTCCTTATAATGAATAGTGAAAATTTATTTGTAATAAGAGATAAAAATGGATTTAGACCATTATCTATTGGAAAGTTAGAAAATGGATATGTTTTCAGTTCTGAAAGTTCTGCATTTGAGATAGTAGGTGCAGAGTATATGAGGGCTTTAAAACCAGCAGAAGTTTTAAAAATTTCAAACTCAGGAATAGAGAGTTCACAATATACTGATTGTACTCAAGATAAGATGTGCTCGATGGAATATATATATTTCTCAAGACCAGATAGTAGTATAAATGGATTAAATGTACATACAAGTAGAAGAAATTGTGGAAATATTTTAGCAAAAGAGAATCCAGTAGAAGCGGATATAGTTATAGGGGTTCCAGATTCATCATTATCATCAGCTATGGGTTATTCAGATTATTCTGGAATTCCTTACGAGATGGGGCTTGTAAAAAATAGATATGTTGGAAGAACATTTATAAAACCAAATCAACATCAAAGAGAGCGTGGAGTTAAAATGAAGCTTTCTGCAATGGAAGCAGTTGTAAAAGATAAAAGAGTTGTTTTAGTAGATGATTCAATAGTTAGAGGAACAACTTCAAGACATATCATAAAGCTATTAAAAGAAGCTGGAGCAAAAGAGGTTCATATGAGAATAGCTTCATCTCCAATTATAAGTCCATGTTTCTATGGAGTAGATACTTCGACTTATAATGAGTTGATAAGCACAAGAATGTCACCAAAAGAGTTAGGGGAGTATATAGGTGCTGATTCATTAGCATTTTTATCGCATGATGGAATGCTAGAAGGTTTAGGGAAAAATATATGTATGGCATGTTTTACTGGAAAATATCCAACAAGTATGTTTAGTTTATTAGAAAATTTAAAGAAATAGGGGAGATGAAAATTGAGTAATAAATATATGGAAGCTGGAGTAAGTTTAGAAGCAGGATATGAATCAGTAAGAAGGATTAAAAGTCATGTAGATAGAACTAAAGTAAAAGGTGCTATGAATAGTTTAGGTGCATTTGGTGGAATGTTTGATTTATCACAACTGAATATGAAAGAGCCAGTTTTAGTTAGTGGAACAGATGGAGTTGGAACAAAATTAATGTTAGCTTTTGAAATGGATAAGCACGATACAATTGGTCAAGACGTAGTGGCTATGTGTGTAAATGATGTTTTAGTTCAAGGAGCAATGCCATTATATTTCTTAGACTATATAGCAGTTGGAAAAAATTATCCAGAACAAATAGAAAGTATAGTAAAAGGTGTAGCAGATGGATGTGTTCATGCTGAGTGTGCACTTATAGGTGGAGAAACAGCAGAGATGCCTGGAATGTATAGTGAAGGGCATTATGATATTGCTGGATTTACAGTTGGAGCAGTAGAGAAAAAAGATTTAATAACTGGACAAAATATCGAAGCAGGAGATTTCATAGTTGGAATATCTTCAAGTGGAGTTCATTCGAATGGATTCTCTTTAGTTAGAAAAATAATTAAAGATGCTAATTTAGATTTGAAAAAAACTTATGAAGGTTTTGAAAAAAGTTTAGGAGAAGAACTTTTAACACCTACAAGAATATATGTTAAAACAGTAAAAGAAACTTTAAAATCTGTAGATGTAAAAGGTATGTGTCATATAACAGGTGGAGGATTCTATGAAAATATTCCTAGAATTATACCTGAAGGATTAGGAGTAGAGATTGATAGTAAAAATGTTAATGAGTTAAAAATATTTAAATTCTTAGAAGAAAAAGGTGGAGTTCCTAAAAAAGAGATGTTCAATGTATTCAATATGGGAGTTGGATTTATATTTGTTGTATCTTTAGAAAATAAAGATAACTTAATAAATAAATTGAAAGAGTTGGGAGAAAATCCAATGATTTTAGGAGAGGTAAGTAAAACTTCTGGAGTAGAAATAAAATGGTAAAAATTGCAGTATTTGCTTCTGGAAACGGAAGCAATTTTCAAAGAATAGTAGATGCTCAAAAATCAGGAGAAGCTGAAGGATATATTGTAAATACTCTAATTGTTGATAGAGAAAACGCTTTTGCAATTGAAAGAGCAAAAGCGTTAAACATAAAATATTATTTTGTAAATCCTAAAGAGTATGGTAGTAAAATGGAGTTTGAAGAAAAAATTATTGAAATTCTAAAAAAAGAAGAGATAGAATACATAGCATTAGCAGGTTATATGAGAATAATATCTCCTGTTTTATTAGAGGAATATTTCAATAAAATAATAAATATCCATCCAGCATATCTACCTGAATTTCCAGGAAAAGATGGGATAGGAGATGCTTTTGAAGCAGGTGCAACTAAAACAGGAGTTACTATTCATTATGTTGATAGTGGAGTAGATACTGGAAAAATAATATATCAAGAAAGAATAAAAATAGATATTAACTCAACACTAGAAGAGTTAAGAAAAAAAGTTCATGAAGTAGAACATAAAATATATCCAATGGTTTTAACAAAGTTATTTAAAAAGGGAGAATAAATATATGAAACGTGTATTGATAAGTGTATCTGATAAAACAGGAATTGTTGAATTTACTAAAAAATTAGTTTCTTTAAATTACGAGATTATATCTACAGGTGGAACTAAAAAAACATTAGACGAGGCTGGTATAAAAACTTTAAGTATATCAGATATTACAAATTTCCCTGAAATAATGGATGGAAGAGTGAAAACATTACATCCAAATGTTCATGGAGCATTGCTTTGTGTAAGAGACAACCCAGAACATTTAAAAACTTTAAAAGAAAATAACATAGATATGATAGATATGGTTGTTGTTAATCTATATCCATTTAAAGAAACTTTATCAAAAGTTGGAGCAACTCATGAGGAGTTAATAGAGAATATAGATATTGGTGGACCAAGTATGCTAAGATCAGCAGCGAAAAATTACAAATCAGTAACTGTTATAGTAGACCCAAAAGATTATGATACTGTAGTATCAGAATTAGAAAAACATGGAGATACAGAGTTAGAAACAAGAGAAAAATTTGCAGCAAAAGTATTTAGACATACATCTGCATACGATACTTTAATAGCAGAATACTTAACAGCAAAAGTAAAAGAGGAGTTTCCAGAAAGTATAACTGTAACTTATGAAAAAGTTCAAGATTTAAGATATGGAGAGAATCCACATCAGAAAGCAGGATTCTACAAAAGTAGTTTTGCTGGATATTCACTAGGTAATGCAGTTCAACTTCATGGGAAAGAGCTGTCTTATAATAATATTCAAGATACAAATGCAGCTTTAGAGATTTTGAAAGAGTTTAAAAAGCCAACTGTTGTAGCAGTTAAGCATATGAATCCTTGTGGTGTTGGTAGTGCTGAAAATATAGAGTTAGCTTGGCAGAGAGCTTACGAAGCAGATAAAATATCAATTTTTGGAGGAATAGTTGCTTCAAATTCAATTATAACTAAAGAGGTTGCAGAAGGTTTAGCAACGCTATTTTTAGAAATTGTAATAGCTCCAGGGTATGACAAAGAAGCATTACAAATAATAACTCAAAAGAAAAATATAAGAGTAATGAAATTAGATATGAATACAAATATTTTAAATAAGAAGAAAATTACTTCTGTAATGGATGGAGCTTTAATTCAAGAATTTGATGAAAAAAGTTTATCTAAGGATAATCTAGTTTGTGTAACAGATAGAAAACCGACAGAAGATGAGATAGAGGATTTAATATTCAACTGGAATGTTGTAAAACATGTAAAATCTAATGCTATTGTTGTTGGAAAAAATAACCAAACAATAGGAGTAGGAGCAGGTCAGATGAATAGAGTAGGAGCAGCTAAAATAGCTTTAGAGCAAGGTGGAGAGAGATGTAATGGTTCTGTAATGGCATCTGATGCATTTTTCCC
>JBOFLW010000227.1:0-2634 GCA_051658065.1 Cetobacterium sp. | reverse complement strand
GGCGAAAGAGTTTTCTCTATTACAAATCCAATCTCTCTTATCTCCATTTTTGAAATCATAGATGTACCTAAAAATATTATTATTAGCATTCTAAAAACTGAAACAAATATAAAATTAGGACTCTGCTCTATAAATACTAGATTTACAAAAATCATAGAAAAAAGTAAACTTAAAGAGTATTTTAAAACTATCTTTAACTTTGAAAATTGAACAGAAAAAAGCTGCATCTGATAGCCAATAAATGGTAAAATTATTAAAATTTGATAATACCTTTTTATAAAGCTGAGAGTAATTATATAGATTACTGTTGTATAGAAAACTGTTCTTGGGTCAAATTTATATTTTTTCATAATTTTCAAACCCCTTTAAAAATTGATCTATACTTCTATAACTCTCTGATTTTATGCCGTATTTTTTCATAATTTTACAAAATTTTAAAAAATCTGAATCTGAATCTTTTAAAACATCTAGTGGAGCTCCAGAAGCTATTATTTTACCATTATCTACTGAAATAACATTATCTCCATACTCTAAAACATCCTGTAAAAGATGAGAAATTTGAATAATTGTCACTCCTGAATCTCGTAAATTTTTTAAAATATCAAAAAATAATTTTTTCTTCTCTAAATCCAAACCTGCAGTAGGTTCATCTAACAATAGAATTTTTGGTGAATTTATCAAGACCGAAGCAAATGCCACAAATCTTTTCTGTCCACCACTCAATTCATATGGAGACCTATCTAAAATATCTTCTGAAATACTTAATGTTTCTAAAACATCTTTTAAACGTACCTCAATTTCCTCTTCAGGAATCCGCTTTTTTTGAAGAGAATAAACTATCTCTTCTCGAATGGTACTGTTGAAAAATTGCTTTTCTGTATACTGAAACATAAATCCAGAGTTATCTCGATACTCTTTTAAATTTTCTAAGGTTGATAAATCTTTACCTCTCCAAAATATCGTTCCAGCAGTATTTTTAAGTAAAAGTCCAATCGTTAATAGTAATGTCGATTTTCCCGAACCTGTTGTACCTGTTATAAAATTCCAAGTTCCAGCTTTGATATCCAAATCTAAATTTTGAATTACAGATTCTTCATAACCAGAGCTAACTCCCTTTAAAGAGATTTCCATAAATGCTCACCCATCTTTTCTAAATTGAATATATCTTCTGAAACATCTTTTCCAGTACGTTTAAAAATCTCCATTGCCACTTTTAACATAGGTGTTGGACTAAAACCTATGTGAGTATGATTTTTTATTAGTAAGCTGTTAAAATCAGTTTTAGAGCCTTTGAAATTGATTTTACCATCTTTCAAATTTAAAACTTCATCACAATATTGAATCTCTGTCAAATGATGAGTTATCAAAATTATTGTCATTCCCTCTTCTTTCAATTTTTTGAGAAGATTCAAGATGATTTTACGATTAGCTGGGTCGAGCATGGCTGTTCCCTCATCTAAAATTAAAATTTTAGGATTTAAAGCTAAAGCAGAGGCTATACATAACCTCTGCTTTTCACCACCAGATAATTTTGAAATTTTCTCTTCATTTCTACCTTCAAAGCCAATCATTAAAAGCAATTCATCTATACGTTTTAGCATATCTTTTGAATTCATTCCATAATTTTCCATAGAGAAAGCAACCTCTTCCTCTACTACATCTGTGACAATCTGTTCATCTGGATTTTGAAAAACCATCCCAATCTCTTTTCTACACTTGAAGATATTCTCTTTAAAGTTTAATCCGTTTATCGTAACTATACCACTTTCTGGCTCTTCTATTCCTAGAATAAGCTTGATTAAAGTACTTTTTCCAGACCCATTTTTTCCAAGTAAAGAGTAAAATTTTCCAGCTTCTAAAGCGAGTGAAAAATTCTGAAATATTTTTTTATCATCATACGAGAAATTAATATTTTCTAATTTAATCAATTGAACCAGTCCAATCATCTACATCCGAAAATTTTAAAGAGATATTTTCATTTTCTAAAAGTTCTTTAAATATCTCCATGAAAATTCCAGATTCTGAAATTGATTTTACTCGATTTAAAATATCATCTAAATCCTTATAACAACTTGCTTCGCCATTCCAATCACCGCTACAAGTTTTATCTACTCCACAACTTGGACTACCAGCAATTCCATAAACCCCTAAAATTTTATAATCATTTTGAATATACTCTTTTATCTCTGCTAAAATTGGATATAACATCTGTTTTGAAGCTTCTATAAAGTGTGGGTACTGAAACTGCTCTTTTACATGCCCCCACCTTTTAAGACCCAATAAAGCCATCTCAGGACATGGTAGTTGAATTATTCCAACTCCATTCTGGATAGAATTTTTGATAAAATCTAAAAAATGATTTTGATTCTTTGCATATGGCTTCACAACACAATTTTGATTTAAAATACAGTGTGAAACTATTATAATTTTTTTACTTCTATTCATAATTTTATATTACCCTTTTATTTTTGATAAGATACTTTTTGGAAGTTTTGTTAAAATAATTGCTACTACAACACAAGAGGTTATTTTATCAATTAAATTAGATATAACTCTTGGGAAAAACGTTGCAGTAAATATTTTTTGACCACTTTTTACAAGTATTCCTGTTAATAAATCCAATGAACCACCTGT
>JBOFLW010000226.1:0-31430 GCA_051658065.1 Cetobacterium sp. | reverse complement strand
AAGCTATGCCTATAATACATTTAGGAGCTACAAGTGCTTATGTAGGAGACAATACAGATTTAATTCAAATAAAAGAAGCATTAAATATATTAAAGAAGAAGTTAATAAATGTAATGGATGGGTTAGGAAAATTCGCAGAGGAATACAAGGATTTACCTACATTAGGATTTACTCATTTCCAAGCAGCACAGTTAACAACAGTAGGAAAAAGAGCTACGCTTTGGTTACAAAGTTTAGTTTTAGATTTAGAAGAGCTAGATTTTAGACAGGATACTTTAAGATTTAGAGGAGTAAAAGGAACAACAGGAACTCAAGCATCATTTGAAGAGTTATTTAATGGAGATTATAAAAAAGTTAAAGAATTAGATGAAAAAGTTGCTACAAAAATGGGATTCAATAAAAGGTTTATGGTAACAGGACAAACTTATGACAGAAAAATAGATTCAGAAGTTTCTAATTTATTAAGTAATATAGCTCAATCAGCTCATAAATTTACAAATGATTTAAGACTATTACAACATTTAAAAGAGATAGAGGAACCATTTGAAAAAAGTCAAATAGGTTCATCAGCAATGGCATACAAAAGAAATCCAATGAGAAGTGAAAGAATATCTTCATTAGCTAAATTTGTAATAGCTTTACAACAAAGTACAGCAATGACAGCTTCAACTCAGTGGTTTGAAAGAACTTTAGATGATTCTGCAAATAAAAGATTAGCATTACCTCAAGCATTTTTAGCTGTTGATGCTATGTTAATTATTTGGAAAAATATACTTGAAGGTTTAGTAGTTTATCCAAAAATGATTGAAAAGCATATAATGGCAGAGCTACCATTTATGGCTACTGAATATATTATTATGGAAGGTGTAAAAAAAGGTGGAGACAGACAAGAACTTCATGAATTAATAAGAGTTCACTCAATGGAAGCTGGAAAAAAAGTTAAAGTTGAAGGTTTAGAGAACGATTTAATTGAAAGAATTCTGAATGATCCATCATTTGATATTGATAAAGATAAATTAATGCAAATTTTAGATCCTAAAAACTTTATTGGATTTGCATCAGAGCAAGTAGTTGACTTCTTAGAGGCTGAAATTAATCCGATATTAGAAGAAAATAAAGAACTATTAGGAATGGATACAGATTTAAAGGTATAATATGGATGATAAGAGAAGGAGATATTTAACTGCATTTGTGTTATTAGCTCTTTACCTATCACTAATAGAAACGTTGATACCAAAACCATTTCCTTGGATGAAAATAGGATTTGCAAATATAGTAATAATAATAGCTTTGGAGAAATTTGATAAAAAAATGGCTTTAGAAATCTTGTTATTAAGAATTTTTATTCAAGGAATGATACTAGGAACATTATTTTCACCTAGTTTTATAATAAGTTTAATTTCAGGAGGGGCTAGTACCCTCTTGACTATTTTATTATTTAGGTATCGTAATAGTTTATCTTTAGTTTCAATATGTATTAGTGGGGCTTTTTTTCATAATTTAATACAGTTAGTAGTGGTTTATTTTTTACTTTTTAGAAATATAAGCATTATGAGCAAATCAATTTTTATATTTATATGGGGTTTTTTATTTATGGGGTGCATTTCAGGTTTGATAACAGGTTATATCTGTGAAAAACTACAACTTAGAAGGGAGAGAATAAAATGAGAAAATATTTTGGAACAGATGGAATAAGAGGGGAAGCTAATAGAGAATTAACTGTTGAGTTGGCTTTAAAATTAGGATATGCATTAGGGCATACTTTAAAAATGAAATATCCAGATAAAAAAAGAATTAGAGTAATTATGGGGTCTGATACAAGAAGGTCAGGTTATATGCTTAGATCAGCTTTAACAGCAGGATTAAATTCAATGGGAATTAATATAGATTTTGTAGGAGTTATCCCTACGCCTGGAGTAGCATATTTAACACAAAAAAGTACAGCAAAAGCAGGAATTATGATATCAGCATCTCATAATCCAGCTAAAGACAATGGAATAAAGATATTTTGGGAGGATGGATATAAACTTCCAGATCAAGTAGAGTTAGATATAGAAAAATTAATGGATAATGTAGAAGAGATAACTAAAAATCCAATTGCAGGAGATGAAGTTGGAAGATTTACATATGCAGAGGATGAGTATTATTTATATAGAGATCATGTTATCTCAACAGTGTCTGGAGATTTTTCAGGTATGAAAATAATTTTAGATGCAGCTAATGGTTCAGCTTACAGAGTAGCTAAAGAGGTATTTTTAGCTTTAGGAGCAGAAATTGTAATTATAAATGACGCACCTAATGGAAAAAATATAAATGTAAAATGTGGTTCTACATATCCAGAAATTTTATCAAAAGTAGTTATGGGCTATGAAGCTGATTTAGGTTTAGCTTATGATGGTGATGCAGATAGATTAATAGCTGTAGATAAGAACGGCAATATAATAGATGGAGATAAAATTATTGCTGTTTTAGCTTTAGGTATGAAAAATAGAAATGAATTAAAAGATAATAAAATTGTAACAACAGTTATGAGTAATATGGGATTTGAAAGCTATTTATCAAATAAAGGAATTAGCTTAGTTAGAGCTAATGTTGGAGATAGATATGTTTTAGAAAAAATGAAAGAACTAGATGTAAAAATTGGTGGAGAACAATCTGGACATATAATTTTATCGGATTTTGGAACGACTGGAGATGGTGTTTTAACATCTGTAAAACTAGTTGAAGCAATAAGAGATTCTAAAAAGTCACTGGATGAATTAGTAAGTGAAATTGTAGATTGGCCACAAATTTTAATAAATGTAAGAGTTGATAATAGTAAGAAAAATTTATGGAATAAAAATCAAAATATTGTTGATTTTATAGCTTTAAAAGAGTTAGAGATGGCAGGTCTTGGAAGAGTTTTAGTTAGAACATCTGGAACAGAACCAATCGTAAGAGTAATGGTAGAAGGAAAAGATATGTCTACGGTAGATAGAGTAGCTAAAGAGATTGTTGCTGTTGTAGAAAAAGAATTAATTTAGGAGAATAAAATATGTATTATAAAAATTTTTCAAAAGTTTATGATAAGTTTATGCAACATTGTGACTATAATGAATGGGCTGAACTAGTAAAAGAAAAAATTAAAGAATCAGGAGTGGAAGGTAAAAAATTACTGGATTTAGGTTGTGGAACTGGAGAAACTCTTCTTAGATTAAAAGATGAATTTGAATGTTCTGGAGTTGATTTATCAGTTGATATGTTAACTATAGCTAACAAAAAATTAAAAAATAAAGGTGTTAAATTATTTGTTGGAGATATGAGAGAATTTAATACAGGTGAAACTTACGACATTATTGTGTCTCTTTTTGATACAGTTAATCATTTGACTTCTTTAGAAGATTTAGAAGATTTGATGAAAAGTATTTATGCTTCTTTAAATCCAGGTGGAGTATATATATTTGACGTTATAAATAGAGATTTTATGAACAAAATGTTCCCAGGTGGAGTGTATTATGATGACAGAAAAGATATGACTATTATTTGGGAGCACTTCATAGAAGAGGGTGTGGATATAGTAGAAGCTGTATATTTTGTTAAAAATAGAGCGGGTCATTATGAAAAATTAAAAGAAGTATACGAAAAAAAAATATTTGAAGAGTACGAAATTAGAAAAATAATTCAAAATAATAATTTAAACTTGTTAAGTATTGGTAAAAATGATAAAATAGCTGGTGAAAGGTATTTCTATACATTAAAAAAATAAACTTCTCGTTTAAGGAGTGAATATATGATATTTTTTAATAAAGAATTTATGCATTTTTTTTCACTTTTGGGATTTTTAGGATTTTTGATAGTTGGAAATATAGGTATCTTTATATTGATATATAAATTAATTGAAAGATATTTCTTTAAAAGCACACCACTATTTTTATTTTTTTTAATAGTAGGTATATTTAGTGCATTTTATAACGCTTATAAATTGATAATGAAAAAATAGGATTGTGAGTGATATATGGATGAATTAAAAGTAATAATGAAACGTGGATTGATAGCTGCTATAGTTATTTTAATCTATGGAGTATTGTCAAAAAATGAATATCTTTATATAGGAATGTTTATAGGAGCAATTCTATCAGTTATCGGATTTTATATGATATGTCTTGATGCAAAAGCAAGTTTAGCTTCAAATTCACCATTTAAAGTTGGGGTTATAGGATATTTAAAAAGATATGTTCTATATGGAATATTTTTAGCAATTGCTGCAAAATTTTATGGTTTTCCGATGTTAGTTAGTGGAGTTATAGGATTATTAAATATTAAAATAAATATTTTAGCCTTAACTTTATTTAACAATATAAAAAAATTTAAATCTAAGTATTTAAAATAAACTATATGAAAGGAGGAGAAACTAATGAGAATAGGACCAATAGAGTTTATAACTCCACCATTAGTAGAAGGACCAGCAATAATGTTCCACTTACCATTACCACATTTTCTACATCAAATTCCATTTGCAATGGAATATGCTGACGGAAAATTTGGATTACCAGTTACTGTAACAGTAATAAGTACTTGGTTTGTAATATTAGTGCTAATGCTTTTATTTAAAATGGGTACGAAAAAACTAGAAATGATTCCAGGTAAAGCTCAAATAGTAGCAGAATCAGTTTATGAATTCGTATACGGTATTATTGATCAAATGTTAGGAGGATGGACTTCAACATACTTCACATTCTTGGGATCTTTATTTGTATTTATCCTAGGATGTAACTTACTTATGTTCATACCAATTCCTTGGGGTGGATTTAAAGATGGTGTGTTTACTTTAGCACCAGCATTTAGAGCACCAACAGCAGATCTAAACACAACAGTTGGACTTGCTTTACTGACTACAGCTGTATTTTTAGGAACAAGCATAAAATTAAATGGAGTATTAGGTTACTTTAAAGGATTACTTCAACCAATGCCATTTATGCTACCTATAAATTTAGTTGGAGAGTTAGCAAAACCAACAAATATTTCTATACGTTTGTTTGGAAATATGTTTGCGGGAATGGTAATAATGGGGCTTATATATAAAGCAGCACCAATGGTTATACCAGCACCGTTACACTTATATTTTGACATATTTAGTGGAGTAGTACAAAGTTTTGTATTCTTAATGCTAAGTATGGTATATATTCAAGGTTCATTAGGGGATGCTGAATGTCCCAATGATAAATAAAAACTAGCAAATTAAATTTTAAAATAACTAGGAGGTAAGAATTATGGATTTAATGTTAGCAAAAACGATAGTATTAGCAGCATCTGCAGTAGGAGCAGGATGTGGAATGATCGCAGGAATAGGACCAGGAGTTGGACAAGGATACGCAGCTGGTAAAGCAGTAGAAGCGGTAGCTAGACAACCAGAAGCAAAAGGAGATATCATCTCAACAATGGTATTAGGACAAGCAGTATCTGAGTCAACAGGTATCTACTCATTAGTAATTGCACTTATTTTATTATATGCTAACCCATTCGTAGGAATGTTAGGATAATTTTAAAAAAAAGACATCAAATACTTTTAGGAAGGAGGTAGAAGACTTGGCACCAACAAATATGCCTGCAGTATCGATAGATATTAACATGTTTTGGCAAATAATAAACTTCTTCATTTTAGTATTTATATTTAATAAATACTTTAAAGGACCATTAACAAAATTAATGGATACAAGAAAAGAGAAGATAGCAGAAAAGTTCTCAGAAGCTCAAAAAAGTAATGAGGATGCTGCTTTAAAAAATAAAGAAGCTGAAAAAATCTTAAAAGAAGCTAAAGTTGAAGCTACTAAAATTCTTCAATTAGCTGAGAAAAAAGCTGATGACAGAAAAGAAGGAATTTTATCTGAAGCAGCATCTCAAAGAGATAAAATGGTTAAATCAGCAGAGCTTGAAATTCAAAAGATGAAACATGCAGCTAAGAAAGAGCTAGAGGTTGAAATGAGCCAATTAGCTGTAACTTTAGCTGAGAAAATAATCAAAGAGAATTTAAACTCTAATTTAGAAGCTGCCCTAGCTGACAAATTCATAGATGAGGTAGGGGGAGTAAAATGATAGGAAACCAAATTGGTAAAAGATATGCTGAAGCAATATATAATGTTGCTGAGCAGAAAAATGAGGTTAAATCAATATATGAAGTTTTAAACTCTGTAATGGAATTATTTAAAACTGATATTGATTTCAAAAACTTTATTACTCACCCTCTTATTAAAGAGAATGAAAAAAAAGAAATTTTGAAAAAAGTTTTTTCAGATTCTAACGAAGGATTAGAAATTCTTTTCTATATATTAGAAAAAGGAAGAATATCTGAAATTAGAGAGATTGTAGCTGAATACGTTAAGTTAGATTATGCAAAAAATCGTATTCTAAATGTAGAAGCTACATTTGCACTTTCATTAACTGAAGAGCAAAAAGAAAAGCTTTCTAAAAATCTTGAAAATAAAACAGGTAAAAAAATAAAACTAGTAGTTAAAGTTGATAAATCTCTTATAGGTGGAGGTATTATCAAAATAGGTGATGAGGTAATAGACGGAAGTATCCGTAAACAACTAGAAACTCTAACACACAAGTAAAAACTACACGTAAAATTAGGAGGTGTAATCAGTTGAAAATCAGACCAGAAGAAGTAAGTAATATAATAAAAACTGAGATCGAGAATTACAAAAAGAGTCTTGATGTCAAAACTTCAGGTTCTGTATTGGAAGTAGGAGACGGAATTGCAAGAATCTACGGATTAAGCAGTGCAAAAGCAGGAGAGCTTTTAGAGTTTCCTAACGGAATAACAGGAATGGTTCTAAATCTTGAAGAGGATAACGTTGGAGCTGTTATACTAGGAGACTATACAAAGATTAAAGAGGGAGACGAGGTTAAAGCTACTGGTAGAATTGCCTCTGTTCCAGCTGGAGAATCTTTATTAGGAAGAGTAGTTAACGCCCTTGGAGAACCAATAGATGGAAAAGGTGACTTCAAAATTGAGAAATACATGGAGATTGAAAGAAAAGCTTCAGGAATTATCTCAAGAAAGCCAGTTTCTGAGCCACTACAAACAGGAATCAAGTCAATAGACGGAATGGTACCTATTGGTAGAGGACAAAGAGAACTTATTATAGGAGATAGACAAACTGGTAAAACAGCTGTTGCTCTTGATGCTATATTAAATCAAAAAAATACTGGAGTTAAATGTGTTTATGTTGCAATTGGTCAAAAAAGATCAACAGTAGCACAAATCGTTAAAAGATTAGAAGATGCAGGAGCTATGGAATATACTATAGTTGTTGCAGCAACAGCTTCTGAATCAGCTCCATTACAATACTTAGCACCATACTCAGGAGTAGCTATGGGAGAATACTTCATGGATAAAGGTGAAGCTGTTCTAATAGTTTATGATGATTTATCTAAGCATGCGGTAGCATATAGAGAAATGTCATTACTATTAAAGAGACCACCTGGAAGAGAAGCTTACCCAGGAGACGTATTCTACCTTCACTCAAGATTACTTGAGAGAGCTGCAAAGTTATCAGATGAATTAGGTGGCGGATCAATAACTGCATTACCAATCATCGAAACTCAAGCAGGAGACGTATCAGCTTATATCCCAACAAACGTTATCTCGATAACTGATGGACAGATATTCCTAGATGCACAATTATTTAACTCAGGATTCAGACCAGCTATAAACGCAGGTATATCTGTATCAAGAGTTGGAGGATCAGCACAAATAAAAGCTATGAAACAAGTTGCGGCTAAAGTTAAGTTAGAATTAGCTCAGTATACTGAGTTATTAACATTCGCACAATTTGGATCAGATTTAGATAAAGCTACTAAAGCTCAATTAGAAAGAGGACACAGAATTATGGAAGTTTTAAAGCAACCACAATACAGTCCTTATCCAGTTGAAGAGCAAGTTGTATCATTCTATACAGTAATCAATGGATTCCTAGATGAAATTGCACTTGATCAAGTAAGAAGATTCGAAAGAGAATTCATTACAGAGATGAGAAATACAACAACTATTTTAGATGAGATATTAAAAGGTAAAACTTTAACAAAAGAAATCGAAGATAAAATAGAAACTGCAATAGCAGCATTTAAAAAGAATTTTAACTAAAAAGGGGTGGGATTATGGCTGGAACTAGAGAAATAAAAAATAGAATAAAAAGTGTTCAGTCTACTCACCAAATTACAAAGGCCATGGAAATTGTTTCTACAACAAAATTCAAGAAATTTTCTACAATAGTAGCTCAATCAAAGCCGTATTCAGAAAGCATTGCAACTATTTTACAAAATATTGCAGCAGGTGTTAAAAGTGAAAGACACCCGCTTTTTGACGGTAGAGAAGATGTAAAGAGAGTTGGAATTGTTGTAATGTCTTCTGATAGAGGACTTGCAGGAAGTTTCAACAGTAATACATTAAAAGCATTAGAAAGATTAATTTCTGAAAATAGTGGAAAACAGGTCTCTGTAATAGCAGTTGGAAAAAAAGCTAAAGAATACTGTGCAAAAAGAAATTATGATGTAAAAGCTGAATATACACAGCTAATCCCAGAAACTATGTTTGACAAAGCGAAAGAGATTAGTGAAAATATTGTAGAATATTACTATAACAACATCTTTGATGAAGTTTATGTTATATACAACAAATTTGTATCAGCTTTAGTAAGTGATTTAACAGTAAGAAAAGTAATTCCTATAGAAAGAGCTGAAGGAAGCGAGAATAAAGCTTATATATTTGAGCCATCTCCAGAAGAGATTTTATCATCTCTACTACCAAAGTATCTTAATATGGAATTATATAAAGCTTTATTAGACAATACTGCTAGTGAGCATTCTGCAAGAAAAAATGCAATGAAAAGTGCAACAGATAACGCTGAAGATATGATAAAGGGATTAACTTTAGAGTATAACAGAAGAAGACAAGCTTCAATAACTCAAGAAATATCTGAAATTGTTGGAGGAGCTGCTGCATTAAATTAAGAATAATTAGGAGGCAATAGTGGAAAACAAAGGTACCCTTACGCAAATAATAGGTCCTGTTGTAGACGTTATGTTCAATGATAGATTGCCTGGAATTTACAACGCCCTAAAGGTTAAAGCTGAAGATGGAAGAGAATTAGTTCTT
Organism: Cetobacterium sp.; assembly: GCA_051658065.1. Classification (GTDB taxonomy): domain Bacteria; phylum Fusobacteriota; class Fusobacteriia; order Fusobacteriales; family Fusobacteriaceae; genus Cetobacterium_A. Next base: position 22,294 of record JBOFLW010000226.1, on the reverse strand, counting down.
GAAGTTCAACAGCATTTAGGAAACAACGTTGTAAGAACAGTAGCAATGGATGCTACTGAGGGTCTACAAAGAGGAATGGAAGTAATAGATACAGGATCAGCTATAACAGTTCCAGTAGGAAAAGCTGTTTTAGGAAGAATACTTAATGTTTTAGGAGAGCCAGTTGATGAAGCTGGACCAGTTACAACAGAAGAGTATTTACCTATACATAGAGAAGCACCAAACTTTGATGAGCAAGGAACAGAAGTAGAGATATTCGAAACTGGAATTAAGGTTATTGACCTTCTTGCACCATACATTAAAGGTGGAAAAATAGGTCTATTTGGAGGAGCTGGAGTAGGAAAGACAGTTCTAATAATGGAGCTTATCAACAACATTGCTAAAGGACACGGAGGATTATCTGTATTCGCAGGTGTTGGAGAAAGAACAAGAGAAGGAAGAGACTTATATGATGAGATGAGAGAATCTGGAGTTATAGATAAAACATCTCTAGTATACGGACAAATGAATGAGCCGCCTGGAGCAAGATTAAGAGTTGCTCTTACTGGTCTAACAGTAGCGGAAAACTTCAGAGACAAAGAGGGACAAGACGTTCTTCTATTCATAGATAATATATTCAGATTTACTCAAGCTGGAGCAGAGGTTTCTGCACTTTTAGGAAGAATACCTTCAGCAGTTGGATACCAACCAACACTAGCTTCAGAAATGGGTAAATTACAAGAGAGAATCACATCTACTAAATCTGGATCAATAACTTCAGTTCAAGCTGTATATGTACCAGCAGATGACCTTACTGACCCAGCTCCAGCGACTACATTCGCTCACTTAGATGCTACAACAGTTCTTTCTAGAAGAATAGCTTCACTAGGAATATACCCTGCAGTTGACCCTCTAGATTCAACTTCAAAGGCTTTAGACCCAGCAGTAGTTGGAAATGAGCACTATGCAGTTGCTAGACAGGTTCAGGAAATATTACAAAGATATAAAGAACTTCAAGATATAATTGCTATATTAGGAATGGATGAATTATCAGATGATGATAAATTAACTGTTACTAGAGCAAGAAAAATTGAAAGATTCTTCTCACAACCATTCTCAGTTGCAGAAGCATTTACAGGAATGGAAGGAAAATATGTTCCAGTAAAAGAGACTATTAGAGCTTTCAAAGAGATAATCGAAGGTAAGCATGATGCTCTTCCAGAACAAGCATTCCTTTATGTTGGAACAATTGAGGAGGCAATAGCTAAGGGAAGAGACCTTATGAAGGGAGCTGAGTAATTATGGCAAACTCATTTAAGCTAGAGCTAGTAACTCCATTAAGCAAAGTTTTATCTGAAGAGGTTAACTTTGTGATGCTAAGAACTACAGAAGGAGATATGGGTATTTTACCTAATCACTCACCTTTTGTTGCTGGATTATCAACTGGAGAAATGAAAATAAAAAATAATGGGCAAGAAACTTTTTACTATGTTTCAGGAGGATTTGTAGAAATCTCTGATAATATTGTAACTATTTTAGCGGATGAAGCTATGGATGTTAAAGACATAGATTTAGAAAAAGCTAGAAAAGAAGCTCAGATTGCTAAAGAAAAATTAGAAAAATCAGCTGAGGATATGGACCTTGCAAATGTGCAAAGAACATTAAATCAAGCATTAACTAAAGTTAAATTAGCAGAAAGAATGTTATAAAAAAATACCCTTTGATTAGGTAACTAGTCAAGGGGTATTTTTTTATAAGAAAATATCGTTTTCAAAGTTACTAAATAAAAAAAGGCAATCATTCTAAAAACGATTGCCTCTAAGTTAATTATCCGTTTTTACGGTCGAAGATAACATCAATAGGTGTTCCTTCAAATCCGAATGATTCTCTTAATTTATTTTCAATGTATCTTCCATAAGAGAAGTGAACAAGCTCTGGGTAGTTACAGAATAGTATAAATCTAGGTGGTGCAGTAGAAATTTGAGTAGCGTAGTTAATTTTAACAACTCTACCTTTTCTAGTAGGTGGATTATTCATTATAATAGCATCACTAATTACAGTATTTAATAATCCAGTAGAGATTCTCTTGTTGTATTCAGCAAATACAGCTTCAGAATGCTCTAATATTTTAGTTGTTCTTTGTCCAGTTAAAGCTGAAATAAATTCAACAGGAGCATAAGATAGGAATGGTAATTCTGTAAGAAGTTCTTCTCTCATCTTCTTCATAGTATCACCTTTTTTGTTTTCGATAGTATCCCATTTATTCATAACGATTATAATTGGCTTTTTCTCGTCGTGTGCAATACCAGCAATTCTCTTATCTTGCTCAGTTAATCCTTCACTACCATCTAACATCCAAATACAAACATCGGCTCTTTTAATAGTTTTGATAGCTCTTAAAACAGAGTAATACTCTAAACTTTCTTCAACTTTAGATTTTCTTCTGATACCAGCAGTATCTATAAGAACATATTTATTTCCATCAAATTCGATAGCAGTATCTATAGCATCTCTAGTAGTACCAGCGATATCACTTACAATAGTTCTTTCTTCTCCACAAAGTCTGTTAACAAGAGATGATTTACCAGCATTAGGTCTTCCTATAATAGCTAGTTTTAATCCTTCAACCTCTTCATACTCAGGAACATATTCTTCAATTGTATCAACAACTAAATCAAGCATATCTCCAAGGTTAACTTTATGTTCTCCAGAAACAGCTATAAGATGTTCAAATCCAAGTCCCCAGAAGTCATAAATATCTTCTTGTTGAGCTTGGAAGTTATCAATTTTATTTACACAAAGAATAACAGGTTTATTCTTTTTTCTTAATAAATAAGAGATTTCTTCATCAAGTGGATTTAATCCATTTTTACCATCAACAACGAATAAAATAACGTCAGCTTCGTTCATAGCAACTTCAGCTTGTTGTCTGATTTTAGTCATCATAAATTCATTATTTCTAGGTTCAAGTCCTCCAGTATCAACTAAAACGAACTCTTTTCCACCCCATTCAGTTTCTCTATATAATCTATCTCTTGTAACTCCAGGTTGGTCGTCAACGATAGCTATTCTATCACCAACCAACTTATTAAATAATGTTGATTTTCCAACGTTAGGTCTTCCTACGATTGCAACAATTGGTTTCAATTTTAATACCTCCTAGTTTTATTTGTTTGAGTGATAATATCTTTTTGTTTTTGCTTTTTACCATTGTCCTTTTCAACGAATATTTTTTTATCATTAAATGGATTCATTTCGGTATAATACATAAGTGTAGAATAAGTTGATGGAGTAGGAGTAAAAATTTGTACCTGCTCTGGACTTATTTTAAGCTCAGAGGATGCGAATCTTTTTAAATCTAACATATCTTTTTCGTTACACCCTGGATGAGCAGCAATTAGATAATAAGTTAAAAATTGTTTTTTATCATGCTTTTTATTCAGTTCGTAGAAACGATTCTTAAACTCTTTTAATATACTTTTTCCTTGTTTACCCATTAGAGAAAGAATTTTATCCTCTGTATGTTCAGGAGCAATTTTCATCTGTCCTGAAATATGGTCTTTAATAATCTCTTCAAGATAGTTATCACCGAATTTATTATCATCTAAAATCATATCATATCTGATACCAGATGCAATAAATATTTTTTTTATTTTATCAATAGATTTAAGCTTTCTTAAAAGCCCAATCTGTTTTGAATGATCTAATTTTAACGCAGTACAAGTTTCTGGATAAAGACATCTTCTATCAGGACAAGCACCATGTTTTAATTTTTTTTTACATTCAAGTGCATACATATTAGCTGTAGGTCCACCAACATCTGATATATTTCCCTTGAATTTTTTTGAATTTGCAATATGCGTAACTTCTTTTATAATAGAGTCTTCACTTCTAGACATAACAGTTCTACCCTGGTGAACAGCTATTGCACAGAAATTACATTCTCCATAACATCCTCTATGCGTAGTAACAGAGTTTTTAATTGTATCTAAGGCTTTAACATGACCATCTTTTTTATAGTAAGGATGAACATCTCTTTCAAAATCTAATCCATAGATAGCATCCATCTCTTCAGCTGTAAAGCTTTCAGGAGGTGGATTTTGAATATAGTATCTATCAGCATTTTTTTGATAGATACCTTTAGCGGTAATAGGATCACAGTTATTATAGAAAAGTTCAAAAGCTTTAACAAAGTTTTCTTTTTTTTCTAAACATTCTTCAAAGCTAGGAAGAGCTAAATAGCCTTCTAAAGGCTCTTTCGAGATATAACCGATTCCTCTAATACCTCTCCAATCCTCTTTATTTCTTAGAGCTTCAGCAAGCTCTAACATAGATTTTTCACCCATTCCATAAGATAAAATATCAGCTTTAGCATCAAAGATTAAAGGTCGTCTTAAAGAGTTACTCCAATAATCAAAATGAACAACTCTTCTAAGACTTGCCTCTATTCCACCTAAAACAATAGGAATAGGGCTATTTTTAAAGAAACGACGGATTAGGTTTGTGTACTGCATAGTTGCTCTGTCAGGTCTTCTATTATTTTCTCCACCAGGAGTAAAGTCGTCACTTTTTCTTCGTTTTTTAGTAGCTGTATAATTGGCAACCATAGAATCAACACAACCAGCAGAAACTCCCCAATATAAGTTAGGAGCTCCTAGTCTAGTAATATCTTTATCAGAATTAATGTCAGGTTGAGCAATAACACCTACTTTAAAACCGTGTTTAAGTAACCATTTTCCAATAATAGCAGTACCATTATATGAGGAATCTAAATATGTATCACCAGATATTAAAATAATATCTAAAGAATCCCAACCTAGTTTTTTAACCTCTTCCATTGTAGTAGGTAGAAACATTTAAAATCACACTCCTTGAGACGCAGCCATTAAGAAAGGAACAACCTGTTTTTTTCTAGAAACAACACCATCAACCCAAGCAGTATTATTATTTAGAGTTGTGTGGAATGCTCTCTCAACAATAGATGAGTCTCCAACAACAACAAGCATTGAACCAGCTTTAACAATATCAGTTATAACAAGAACAGATAATTGATAATCATTTTCAATATTTGTTTTAGCCATAGCATTTTCTAAATCTTTTTGCTGATTTAGAAGACCTTTAACATCAACTGTATTAACTTGAGATATAGCTAACTTTACACCATTCATAGAAAATTCTTTTTGGTCCATAGTTAAAATCTCTTCTGGAGTTTTATCAGATAACGAAGTACCAGCTATAAGCATCTCCATTCCGTAAGCTTCAAAGCTTTCTATTTCAGAGATTTTAGCAAGTTCATTAACAGCAAGAATATCTTTATCTGTACAAGTTGGAGATTTAAATAAAAGTGTATCAGATAAAATAGCACTCATCATTAAACCAGCAATCTCTTTTGGAGGAACAATCCCAGCAGTTTTATAAAGGTCATATATTATTGTACAAGTACATCCTACAATTTCTGCATTTATTTTTACAGGTTCATTTGTTTCAAAATTACCGAATTTATGATGATCAACAACTTGAATTATTTGAGCATCTTTTAGTCCAGCTACTGATTGAGTATCTTCGTTATGGTCAACAAGAACAACTTTTTTTCTAGTGAAATTAATTAAGTTTTTTGTTCTGATAGTTCCATAAACTTCACCATTACTATCAATAACAGGGAAGTTTGTTTGTGAAGATTCTTTCATAATATCTTTAATATCTACTAAATAATCATCAGTAGAGAAAGAATAAAACTTTTCATTATTTAAAATTGATAAAATTGAAACAGATTGAGATATTAATGGAATTACTTTAAATAAAGATTTATTAACTCTTAAAATAGGAGTCTTTGAATCTCTAGGTAAAATAACATCATCTTTATCACAACAAAGTAAAATCATTTTTACATTTGATTCGATTAAATCATCTATAGAATCTAAAAGAGTTGTAGTTACAACAATATCACCAGAAGAGATATTTCTATATTCACTAACTCCTTTTAAATTTGATTCGATTTTTCCAGAAGGATACTCACCACTAACAATTTCACCTTCTAAAACTTCTTTTAAATTTTCATAAGTTGTATAGTAGTTAGAAAATAAATCAGAATAATCAATGTTTAGGTAAGCGTTAGCTATGTCAGAAACGTGAATCATTCCTTTTAATTGATTTTTACTATTAACAACAGGCAGACTAGAGAAATTCTCTTCAGTCATTATCTGTAAAGCTTTTTTCAATGATTCTTTATGATTGATAGTTCTTTTTTCAACAGAAGTAAGGTCTGATATTTGAGCACTTACTGTTGAAAGTAGTTTTGGTGCATCTATGTTAAAACTATTTAAAACAAATTCAGTCTCTTTACTAATGTTTCCTAATCTGCAAGCTAGAGCAGATTCTCCTTTTAACTCTTTTAACCTAGCTAATGAAATAGCTGAACAGATAGAATCTGTATCTGGATTTTTGTGTCCAAAAATTAAAGTTGGTTCCATGTAAAATACTCTCCTTTTTCGTTAATAAGTCTATTAATTATTTTATCATTTTTTTTAAAATAGAACAACAAAATCTTTACTTTTCTTGTAAAAAACAAAAAATAAAAAATGAAAATATAGGTATATGGAAAATATACAGTTATTGTGGTAGAATATACTAAGATTTTATGAAAATATTAATGAGGTGAATATATGAAATTGGTTGATACACATTGTCACTTAGATAATGAACAATTTGATTTAGATAGATTAGAAGTTATAAATAGAATAAAAGAAAAATTAGAATTTTGTGTAAATATAGGTTATGATTTAAAAAGTTCTGCTATCAGTTTAGAATTAGCAAAAAAAAATGATTTTATATATGCAACAGTAGGAATACACCCAACTGATATTTCTGATTATAATGATGAAATCGAAAAACAATTAGAGGAGATGGCTAAAGATTCGAAAGTTGTAGCAATCGGAGAGATTGGTTTAGATTATCATTGGATGACAGAACCAAAAGAGGTTCAACAAGAGATATTTAAAAAACAACTTCGATTGGCTCAAAGAGTGAATAAACCAGTAGTTATTCACACTAGAGATGCTATGGAAGATACAGTTAATATTTTAAAGGAGTTTCCTGAAATAAAAGGAGTTATTCATTGTTATCCTGGATCTGTTGAGACAGCAAAAATTTTGATAGATAGATTTTATTTAGGAATTGGAGGAACTTTAACATTTAAAAATGCAAAAAAAACAGTAGAAGTTGTAAAAGATATTCCTTTAGATAGAATAGTATTAGAAACAGATGCTCCATATTTAACACCAATTCCATTTAGAGGGAAAAGAAATGAACCTATTTATGTTCAATATGTCGCAGAAAAAATTGCAGAAATAAAAGAGATTAATTTAGAAGAGGTTATAAAAGTAACGACAGAAAATGCAAAAAAATTATATAATATAGGCTAGGTAGGACTATGAAATTTTTAGGTATTGGAAATGATATAGTTGAGATTGAAAGAATAGAAAAAGCTATAAATAAAAAAGGATTCAAAGATAGAGTATTTACAGTTAAAGAAATAGAACAGATAGAGATTAAAGGTGGAAAAGCTGAAAGTTATGCAGGAAGATTCTCTGCAAAAGAAGCCATTTCAAAAGCTTTAGGTACTGGGGTTAGAGGATTTAATTTGGTTGATATAGAGATACTAAATAACTCTTTAGGTAAACCTGAAGTATTCTTATTAGGTGAATTAAAAAAAAGAGATATAGAAGTTGAAGTATCAATATCACATTGTAAAACTTATGCAACAGCCGTTGCTATAATAATGGAGAGAGAGAAAAATGACAGAATTTTATGATGAATTAGATAAATTCATAAATGGATTGGAGAATAAAAAAGATGATTATAAAATTTTATCTTTTGTCCTTGATGAACTACATTATATACCTGATGAAGTTTTAGCTTATATTTCTAAAAAAATAGATATGTTTCAATTTTCATTAGAAAGTACTATAAAATTTTATCCTAAATTACAGAAAGCTAGAACAAAATTTTATGTACAGATTTGTACAGGTAGAAATTGCAGTCAAGCGGGATTAAAAGAGAAAATTGTAGAATTAAAAAATAAAGTAGAATTTATAATAGAAGAGAGACATTGTTTAGGTAGATGTTCTCGAGGTAGCTCTTTGAAAATAAATGAAAGTTATTATTCGTATAAAAGTTTAGATGAGTTAGAAAAGATATTATTAAATTTAAAATAAAATTTAGGAGGAATTTTGATGGATATTTTAGAACTAAAAAGAGAATATAATCAATTTAAAAATCAAATTGACGCTATAAGGGGGTCTCTTTGACTTAGAAGCTAGAAAATCAAAAATCAATGGTTTAGAGCAAAAAACTTTAGAAGATGGATTTTGGAATGATAAGTTAACTAGTGGAAAAATTATTAAAGAGATGAATGAAGAGAAAGAGATAGTTAAAGAGTTTGAAACGATAGAAACAATGTTTTTTGATGAAGAGATTCTAATAGATTTTGTTGATTCTGGTGAAGAGGATTTTGTCGAAGAGTTAGAAGAGAAACATACAAAACTAATGCATACAATTGATAATTTTGATACAAAAATGCTATTAGATGGAGAATATGATGGAAATAACGCTATTGTAACGATACATTCAGGTGCTGGTGGAACTGAGGCTTGTGATTGGGCAGATATGCTTTATAGAATGTATATGAGATGGTTTAATGTCAGAGGATTTAAAGTAACTGAAATGGATTATATGTCAGGGGATTCTGTTGGAATTAAATCAATAACTCTTTTAGTTGAAGGAACAAGAGCTTATGGATACCTAAAAGGTGAAAAAGGAGTTCATAGACTTGTTAGAATATCACCATTTGATGCAAATAAAAAGAGACATACATCATTTGCTTCAGTAGATATTATGCCAGAAGTTGATGACACAGTTGAAATAACAATAGATACTGGTGATTTAAGAGTAGATACATATAGAGCATCTGGAGCAGGTGGACAACACGTAAATATGACAGATTCAGCTGTTAGAATAACACATATTCCTACAGGTGTAGTTGTAACTTGTCAAAGAGAAAGATCACAATTAAGTAATAGAGAAACAGCTATGAAGTTATTAAAATCGAAGCTTTTAGAGATTGAAATGAAGAAAAAAGAGGAACAATTGAAAAAAATTCAAGGTGAACAAAGTGAGATAGGTTGGGGAAATCAAATTAGATCATATGTATTCCAGCCTTACACAATGGTAAAAGATCATAGAACAGCTGTAGAAAGTGGAAATATTCGTGCAGTTATGGATGGAGACATAGATGATTTCATAAATGGTTACCTAAGATGGTCAAAAAATAAAAACTAATAAAGTAATCTTGAAATTATTATTTTTATAGATTATAATATAGGGTACAAATTACAAAAAAGGGAGAGATTACAATGGAAAGAAGAGTAAGAACAAGAATAGCACCATCTCCAACAGGAGATCCACATGTAGGAACAGCCTACATAGCGTTATTCAACTTAGCTTTTGCTTATAAAAATGGCGGAGACTTTATTTTAAGAATAGAGGATACTGACCAAAACAGATACACAGAAGGATCAGAGCAGATGATTTTTGATGCTTTAAAGTGGTTAGGATTAGATTATGCTGAGGGACCTGATTTAGGTGGACCTACAGGACCATATAGACAATCAGAAAGATTCCATCTATACGGAGAGTATGCACATAAACTTGTTGAAAAAGGAGAAGCTTATCATTGCTTCTGTACACAAGATAGATTAGAAAAATTAAGAGAAAGACAAAAAGCTATGGGAAAAGCTCCAGGTTATGATGGACACTGTAGATCACTTTCTAAAGAGGAAATAGCATCTAAATTAGAAGCTAAAGAAGAGTTTGTAATCAGACTTAAAATGCCTTACGAAGGTGAAACAGTTATTAAGGATAGATTAAGAGGAGATATCGTTTTTGAAAATAATAAAATTGATGACCAAGTTTTATTAAAAGGCGACGGATATCCAACTTATCACTTAGCAAACGTTGTAGATGATTATCTAATGAATATAACTCATGTTATTAGAGCAGAGGAATGGATTGCATCAACACCTAAGCATATTCAACTTTACAAAGCATTTGGATGGCAAGAGCCTGAATTTATTCATATGCCATTACTTAGAAACTCAGATAGAACAAAAATATCAAAAAGAAAAAATCCAGTATCATTAAATTGGTATAAAGAAGAAGGATACTTAAAAGAGGGTATCGTAAACTTCTTAGGATTAATGGGTTATTCGTTTGGTGAAAATAAAGAGATATTCTCATTACAAGAGTTTAATGAAAACTTTGATATTGATAAAGTATCTTTAGGAGGTCCTGTATTTGACTTAGTTAAATTAGGATGGGTAAATAATCAACATATGAGAATGAAAGATTTAAAAGAGTTAACAGAGTTATCTATTCCATTCTTCAAAAATGCAGGATTAATAGGTGAAGAGTTAACAGAGAAGGAATTTGAAAATATATCTAAAGTTGTTGATATATTAAGAGAAGGAGCTCAAACAATAAAAGAAATTGTAACTCAATCAGAAGTTTATTTCAAAGATGAGTATACTTTACCTGTTGTAACAGAAGAAACAGATAAGAAAGAAGTAAAAGGAATTGAAAGACTTTACACTGTTATTCAAGATGAAATAGGTAAAAAATCAATAAATCTATTCCAAGAAAAAATATCTGCTTGTGATGAAGATATATCAGTAGATAAAGCAAAAGAGATATTAAAAGAAACTCTAGATACAATTGGAGAGGGACCAGGAAAAGTATATATGCCTTTAAGAGCAGTATTAACTGGATTACCAAAAGGTGCAGATTTATATAACCTAGTTTCTATAATTGGAAAAGCTAGAACTTTAGCAAGAATAGAGAGAATGAAAAAATTATATAATATTTAATAAATATAAAGTGAAGCTTTTTGGCTTCACTTTTTTTGTATAAAAAAAGAAAAAATAAGAGATTCTGGTAATAAATATATATAGAGTATTACTATATTTCTGGAGTGTGATTTTATTTATGGATATAAAAAGAATAGTGATATCAAATTGGCAAAATATAGATTATATAAATATTGAAATAGAAAAATTATTAGTATTAATTGGAGATTCAAATAATGGTAAAACTTGTATCTTAAAAGCTATATCAGCAGCTTTAGGAAATTATGAAATAACAGAAAATGATTTTAAGGATAAAAATAAATTAATAGAGATAAAAATTAAATGTTACTCAGAAAAAATAGGTTTTATAACTTTTAAAATCGTAAAAAAAAATAATTGTGAAAATGAATATTATTTATTAAATCATAAAATTGAAACTAGAATAACTTCAGCAGATTTAAGAGAAAAATATTTTGAAATGAAAGGTGTTATTGTAAATTCAAGAGACAAAGCAGTATATGAAAGTTTAATAAAAATAAAAGAGATATTTATATTAAAAGGTATGAATTTGTCACTGATAAAAGATTTAGATAGTAAAATAGATTATTTAAAAAATAATATTTTATCAGAAGGATTACAAAGAAAAATATTTTTTGATTTTTTGAAAAATGTTTTAAATAAAATAGAAGAAAAAGAATTAAAAGTAGATAAATATAATTTGTTTTTAATCTTTGAAGAGCCAGAACTTCACCTTAATCCACAAGCTAGTAGAGAGATGTATTCTTTACTAGTAAAATTATCAAAAATAGGTATACAGATAATTTTAGAAACTCATTCTAGCTATTTTGTAGGTTTAAAACAATATAAATCAATTTGTATCGTAAAAAAAATAGGAAAAAAAATAGAAGCTTTTCAATATAGAGGAAAACTTTTAAATGGTGATGAAGTAAAGAACTTTAATATGAACTATTGGATTAATCCAGATAGAGGTGAGATGTTTTTTGCTAAAAAAGTTATTTTAGTTGAAGGGCAAACTGATAAAATAGCACTATCATATTTAGCTAAAAAGCTAGGAATATATAATTATAACTACTCTATTGTAGAGTGTGGTAGTAAAAGTATAATTCCTCAATTTATAAAAGTTTTAAATGGATATAACATTCCATATGTAGCTGTTTATGATAAAGACAATCATAAGTGGAGAAGTGAAACCGAGTTAGAAAGTTCAAATCTAAAAAATAAAAAAATAAGAGGTATAATAAATAAATTTATAGGAGATTATATAGAATTTCAAAATGATATAGAAGAAGAGATTTGTGAAGGAGAAAGAGAAAGAAAAAATTATAAAAATAAGCCTTATCACACTTTACAAAAGATAAGTGAAGAAAATTTTGTTGTACCTAAAAATTTAGAACTTAAAATAAGACAAATATATAAATAGATATGGAAAAAGTCCATATCTATTTATATATTTTAGAAAATAAATATTCCAATTATAGATGATGTTAAAAGTATAATTATAGGATTAATTTTTTTAAAATATTTTGTTCCTAAAAAAACAGCTATAAAAATAATAGAAGCTTTTAATGTTGTAGAGTGATTATTTGTAAAAAATGTAGGTTTAGCAACAATTATTCCAGCAAAAGTAATAAGGGCTAAAGTAACGGGTTTAACCCCTTTAAAAAAGAACTCTTTTTTCTTACTTTTTTTTATTTTAGAAAACATTCCAGCTATAACTATTATAACAATAAAAGATGGAAGAGATGCAGCAGTTGTTGCAACAATAGCTCCTAAAACACCTCCAACTTGATGCCCAACGAAAGTAGCAGCATTAATTGCAATAGGTCCAGGCGTGACTTGAGAAACAGCTATAATATCAAGAAGTTGTTGTTCAGTTAGCCAACTATTTCTATAGATAACTTCTTGTATAAGAGGAAGCATAGCTAAACCTCCACCAAAAGAGAACATTCCAACTCTAAAAAATTCGTAAAAAAGAATAAAGTAAATCATTTCCCCTCCTTTAGTGTGAAAAATACGATAGATCCAACACCAAAAATAATAATTAATAAAATAGGTGAGGTATTAAAAAATATTAACGCAAGCAAAGAAACAGTAAAAATAATATAACTAAAATAATCATTTAAAGTGTTTTTAGATAGCTTAACAACTGAAGATAAAATAAGTGCAGCTATTCCAGCTCTTAAACCAATAAATAATTTCTGCATAGTTGGGTTTAAAAAACTTTGTGCAAAAAATGATGAAATTAAAGTTATAATAATTAAAGATGGAGCAATAACTCCAAGAGTAGCTGAGATAGCTCCTAAAATACCCAACCTTTTTTTTCCTATGAAAGTAGCAGCATTAATTGCAATAGGTCCAGGAGTCATTTGTGAAATAGATATAATCTCAAGAAGTTCATCTTTATCAATCCACTTTTTTTCAGAAATCATCTCTCTTTCAATAAGAGGTATCATTGCATATCCTCCACCAAAAGTGAATAAACCTATTTTAAAGAAAGTAATAAAAATTTGGAACATATATCCTCCTAAGTTTGCAAAAAAAGCAGAGGAAAACCTCTGCTTTTAATATAATAATTATACGTTGTACATCTCTTTTATTTTAGCTTGTAATTCTTCATCAGATATATAATCATCATAATCAGTTAATTTATCAACAATTCCACTTGGAGTAATTTCAATTATTCTAGTAGCAACTGTTTGGATAAACTCGTGGTCATGAGCTCCGAATAATATAGTTCCTTTGAAGTTAGTTAAAGCTTTGTTTAAAGAAGTAATAGACTCAAGGTCTAAATGGTCTGTAGGGTTATCAAATATTAAAACATTTGCATTGTTTAACATCATTCTTGATAACATACATCTAACTTTCTCTCCACCAGAAAGAATTTTAGATTTTTTAGTAGCCTCTTCTCCAGAGAATAACATTCTTCCTAAGAATCCTCTAACAAAAGCGTCATGTTGGTCAGGAGAATATTGTCTTAACCAATCAATTAAATCAAGATCAGGGTTTTCAAAGAATGATGTATTATCCTTTGGCATATAAGCATGAGTAGTTGTAACTCCCCATGTATATGTTCCACTATCAGCTTCCATTTCACCAGATAAAATAGAGAATAATGTTGTTTTAACAATATCATTTTGAGATATAAATACAACTTTATCATTAGTATTTATAGTGAATGATACGTTATCAAGAACTTTAACTCCATCAAGAACCTTAGTAAGATTTTCAACTTTAAGAAGATTGTTTCCAGCATCTCTATCAGCTTTGAATTCCACGAATGGATATTTTCTGTTAGAAACTTGCATATCTTCAAGTTGTAACTTTTCTAATTGTTTCTTTCTAGAAGTAGCTTGCTTTGATTTAGATGCGTTAGCACTGAATCTAGCAATGAACTCTTGAAGTTCTTGTCTTTTTTGGTCTAATTTTTTATTTTTATTGTTAATTAATGATTGCATTAATTGGTTAGATTCATACCAGAAATCATAGTTACCAACATACATCTTAACTTTACCATAGTCTATATCAGCAATGTGAGTACAAACTTTGTTTAAGAAGTGTCTATCGTGTGAAACAACGATAACTGTAGTATCTTCTAAGTTCATTAGGAAATCTTCAAGCCAAGATATAGCTTGAATATCAAGTCCGTTTGTAGGCTCGTCTAGTAGTAAAACATCAGGATTTCCGAATAAAGCTTGAGCAAGTAAAACTTTAACTTTATCAGGCTCACTTAACTCTCTCATTAATTTGTAATGTAAGTCAGCAGTGATTCCAAGACCAGTTAAAAGCATTTCAGCTTCCATATCAGCTTCCCATCCATTTAATTCAGCAAATTCACCCTCTAATTCAGCAGCTTTCATTCCATCTTCATCAGAAAATTCAGTTTTAGAATAAATTTCATTTCTTTGAGCAATTATACTCCAAAGTTTTGTATGTCCCATTAAAACCATGTTTAGAACTGTATCATCTTCGTGAGCGAAGTGATCCTGCTTAAGAACAGCCATTCTTTTGTTTTTATCGAAAATTACATCTCCTTCAGTTGGATCTAAATCTCCTGAAAGTATTTTTACAAATGTTGATTTTCCAGCACCGTTTGCACCAATAAGTCCATAACAGTTTCCAGGAGTAAATTTAACACTTACATCCTCGAAAAGCTTTCTACCAGAAAATCTCATACTAAGATTGCTAGTTGATATCATCTTAAGAAATTCCTCCTATATATTTATAATTAAATTGTTTTTTTAAATATGTATCTTAAATATTATACCATGAATTTTAATAATAACAAACATAATATATTTTCTTTTTTTATAAATTATGTTAATATATTCTATAAAATTAAAATTAAAAGTGAGGCATAAAATTGAATTTATTTAGTCCGTTAAATATAAAAAATATAAAATTAAAAAATAGAGTTGTATTACCTCCATTAGTAAGATTTTCAATGGTTGGAAAAGATGGTTATGTTACAGATAGCTTAGTAGAATGGTATAAAGAAGTAGCTGTTGGTGGAACAGGATTAATCGTTGTAGAGGCAAGTTGTGTTTCGGAAGATGGAAAATTAAGAGAAAATCAAATAGGAATTTGGAATGATTCTTTTATTGAGGGATTGTCAAAAGTAGCTAAAATAGGTAAAAATTATGATGTTCCAATGCTAATTCAAATTCATCATGCTGGATTTAAAGATGAAGTTGCAACTGTTTCAGAAGAGGTATTAGATAAAATATTAGATCAATTTGTAGATGCTTTTAGAAGAGCAAAAATAGCTGGATTTGATGGAATAGAGATACATGGAGCTCATACTTATTTATTATCACAATTAAATTCAAAACTTTGGAATAAAAGAGAGGATAAATATGGTGGAACTTTCGAAAAAAGAATGTATTTTACTACAGAATTATTGAGAAGAACAAAAGATTTGTTTGATGATAATTTTATATTAGGATATAGAATGGGAGGAAACGAACCAGAATTAGAAGATGGAATAGAGATTGCTAAATATTTAGAAAAAATAGGAATTGATGTAATTCATGTTTCTTCAGGAGTTCCAAATCCAGAAAAAAAACAAGAAGTTAAAATAGATATACCAGATGATTTTGAATTTGATTGGGTTGTTTATTTAGGTGTTGAAATAAAAAAGCATGTTAATATTCCTGTAATAGGAGTTAGAAATATAAAAACAGAAGAGCAAGCTAGTTTTTTAATAGAAAATAGTATGCTTGATTTAGTGGCAATTGGTAGAGGGATGATAGCTAGACCTAATTGGGTAGAGCATGCTAAAAAAGAGTATTTTAAAAGAACGGGAAAATTGGTGAAATAATGCAGATAAAAAATTTAGATATCTTTTGTGAAATAATTGATAATTTTGGAGATATTGGAGTTGTTTATAGATTAGCAAAAGAATTTAAAAGTATTTATAAAGAAGATATCAAAATAAGAGTTTTTTTAAATAGATTAGATGAGTTTTTAGAAATAAATAAAAAAGCAAAAAATATATCTTGGCAAGAGATTGATGGAATAGAATACATAACAAATGAATTTTTAGCTAAAAATATATGTACTTTTTCTCCTGCAAATGTTATAATAGAGGCCTTTGGATGTAATGTTTTAGAGGAATATTTAGAGAAAGCAAAACAAGAATCAACGTTACTTATAAACCTAGAATATCTTTCTGGAGAAACTTGGATAGAAGATATACATTTGATGGAGTCTTCAATAGGTGCTAAGAAATTAAAAAAATATTTTTATATGCCTGGATTTAAAGAAAATACAGGTGGAGTAATTGTGGATAATTTATTTTTAAAAAGAAAATTAGCTGTTTTGAATAATAAAGATTACTATAGAAAAAAATATTTTTCTGATTTAGATTCAGAAGATTATTTTACAGGTACAATCTTTAGTTATGAGAAAAATTTTATTCCGTTATTTGAAGCTTTATCTCAAAATAACAAGAAAAATTATATATTAGTTTTAGGTGAAAAATCTAAAGAGAGTATAAAAGAAAATTTAAAAAATTTAAATGCAGAATACCTGAGAACAGATTTAGCTCAATATAAAAACATAAAAATAAAGTTCATGCCATTTTTAGAGCAAGAAGAATATGAAGAACTTATAAATTTAGTAGATTATAATTTTGTAAGAGGAGAGGATTCTTTTGTTAGGGCTTTATTAACAGGAAAACCATTTGTATGGCATATATATCTTCAAGAAGAGATGGCTCATATGGATAAAATAGAAGGTTTTATTGAAAGATATATCGAGAGTTTAGAGCATTTGAATTTAAATATCCCTATGGATATTCATACAACGCTATTAAAAGATTATAATTTAAGAGATAGCAATTCTTTAGAGCTAGGGAAAGAGAGATATGAAAACTTTTTTAAAGAGTTTAAAAATATATCATCACTTACTAAAAGCTATTCAGAATATATTGAATTAAAATGTAATCTTATAGATAAATTAAATAGATTTATTTTAAAATATTAGGAGGTTCAATTATGAAAAACGCTCAAGAATTAAGAGCTGGAAGTACAGTAAGAATCGGAAACGATCCTTTCGTAATTTTAAAAGCAGAGTACAACAAATCAGGAAGAAACTCAGCTATGATGAAGTACAAAATGAAAAACTTATTAAATGGAAACATATCAGATGCTATCTACAAAGCAGACGATAAAATGGACGATATCAGACTTGATAAAGTTAAAGCAGTATACTCATACAATGATGGAGATTTCTATGTATTCTCTAACCCAGAAACTTGGGATCAAATCGAATTAAAAGATGAAGATTTAGGAGACGCTTTAAACTATCTTGAAGAAGGAATGGAATTAGAGGTTGTTTACTATGAGTCTACTCCAGTTGCTGTAGAGTTACCTAACTTTGTTGAAAGACAAGTAACTTATACTGAACCAGGATTAAGAGGAGATACTTCAGGTAAAGTAATGAAACCTGCTAGAATCAATTCAGGATTCGAAATTCCAGTACCTATATTCGTTGAGCAAGATGAGTGGATTAAAATTGATACTAGAACAAATGAATATGTAGAGAGAATCAAGAAGTAATAATAATAGGCTAGAGATTAAGTTCTCTGGTCTTTTTTATTTTTGCAAACCCATGATTTCATAAAAAATAAATTTACAAAAAATAAAAAAAGTCACAAGCATGTGACAGGAGTGAACTTATACCCGCATTAAATACCTTAGTGCTGCTTCCTTCCAGATCTGACACGGTTCGATAATAATACGCCATAAGGCTCCCGCCACAACACTTGTGACATTAATAATTATATCATTAAATTGTTAAAAATACAAGATAAAAAATTAAAAAATATTTTTAAAGAAATTTTTCAACTTGTTTTTTCCTTCTTCTAGATTATGTCTATATTCTCCTTTTAGTTCATTTTCTAAAAATGAGTTAAAAGCTAAACGATTTGAAGATAACTCTTTTTTTAAAGTGTTTGGAATAGTTGTCTTTATTGTGATAATTTTATTTTTAGTAGAAAAATTACTAAAAATATTTAAGTTTGATTCATTTGTTTCTAATAAATCAACAATTTTATTGAGAAGAACTTTTTTTAATTTATCTAATTTATTAGCACTGTTGATTGTTTCTCTATCAAAGATAATATTATTTAGATTAGTAGTTCCATCAATTGTGATATTATATCCACTTATAGAAAGAAGTTGTTCACTATTTAAAACTCCATTAGATAAATATTTATTAATATTTTTAAAAGACATTACATTAAAATTAAAAAGTTTGATATAAATATTAGCATCAAAAGTATAGGTATTAAAAGTTCCATAAATTTGACCATTACCACTACCATTTTTTTCATTTAAAGATAGATTCAAAGGAATTGAACTATTTTTAGAAAGGTTAGTGCTAATATTTTTGAACTCTCCTTTAAATAAAACATTATCAATATTACCATTGAAAATAATACTTTTAATAAAAATTTCATGTTCATTACTTTTAGAAATTTTTAAGCTAGAAAGAAATTCTTTGGATAATTTAGAAAAAGATTCAATATCAGTTTTTAAAATAGTATTTATTTCACTTTGAATAATACTATCAACAAAATCAACATTTTTAATTAAAAAATTAGTTAAATTTTCTGAACTATTTTTAGTAAAATTTTCATTGTTAAATTTAGATTTAAAGAAAGTACTTAAGCCTTTCGAGCCTTTTATTTGCTTGTCAATTTCATCAAAGAATTGTTCTGCTTTATCATTTTTTGATTCAGAAACAATATTGGTATTAGGCTCTGAATTTTTAAAATCAATTTTATTAGTAAAACTGATATCTTCAAAATTTAGAGAATCAATATTAAAATTATTTTTATCTTTTATAAAATCTTTTATACTCATTTTAACTTTTATATTTTTAATTAAAATTTCTTTTTTAGAAAATTGTACATCTTTTAAAGTTAGTGAATTATTAAAGATATTTAAGCTAGTTTTTTTTATAATAATCTCTTCATTTAATACTTCTGAGAGTTGTTTTGTAATAATTTTGTTTAAATAGATATTTGTTCCAAAATTTAGAACGAGTAAAAATACTAAAGCTGAAAAAATAGATGTTAGTATTTTATTTTTCATAAAATCCTCCTAAAAAAAAAGAGCAAAAACCGAGGCTATTGCTCTTTCATATATTTGTTTATTTTTTGAAGCGATTAAAGAGCAAGTCCACCACTTACTTCAATCGTTTGACCAGTGATATATGAAGATTCATCACTTGCTAAGAATAAAACAGCATTAGCAACATCTTCAGGTAATCCAAGCTTTCCTAAAGAAGTTCTATCTAGCATACCTTGAATAACATCTTCAGGTAAAACATCAGTCATTGGAGTTGCTATAAAACCAGGTGCAACACAATTAGATCTAATTTGAGCTCCTTTTCTAGCTAATTCTTTAGACCAAGTTTTACTCATTGCAATTACTCCACCTTTTGTAGCAGAATAGTTAGCTTGACCTATATTTCCATATAATCCAACAACAGATGAAATTGTAACAATTGAACCTTTTTTGTTTTTAGTCATTAAAGGTGCAACAGCTTGAGTAACATTAAAAACTCCTTTTAAGTTTACATTTATAACAGCATCCCAAGCATCTTCACTCATTCTAACAAAAGGTCCATCTTTAGTTATTCCAGCGTTATTAACAAGAATATCAATTCTACCGAATTCATCTTTTATTTTTTTTACTAAAGCTTTAATAGCTTCTCTATCTGTAACATTTAAAAGTTCATGTCTAACATTAGTCTGCTCAAAAGTAGCTTCACCCATATCACAAGATATAACTAATTCAGCACCTTCAGAAGCTAATTTTTCAACTATAGTTCTACCAATTCCTCTAGCACTTCCAGTAACTAAAGCTATTTTTCCTTCTATTCTATTCATCATTATCCTCCTATAAAATACATATGTTATTTAATAGTATAATTATTATAAAAAAATGTCAATAACTTCCTAAAAAAACTAGTGAGATGTTCCCATTTTGAATAGTTCTTCATTCAAAGCATCAGCTTGTTTAGCAGGGAGTAATAGTACTAAAACGTCTCCAGCTAAAATTTGACTATTACCTGTTGGAATATACTCAACTTCGGTTCTTTTGATAGCTATAACAAGACAATTTTTTGGCCACTTAACATCTTTTATTAATTTATTTTCAAATTCAGAATCTGCAGAAACAGGAATACAAATAACAGTTTTTTCAAGATGTTCATGACGATCCTCTTCTGAATCAAATTCACCTTTTTTCTTAGGCATTCTATCATATAAAATTTCATAGATAGGTTCTAGTTTTAAGATATCTGTGATATAATAAGCAACAATCGAAACTGTTGCAATAGCTAAAAGGTGATCAAAGCTTCCAGTCATTTCAAGAATAAGAATAATTCCAGTTATAGGAGCTCTAACTACAGCAACAAAGAACCCAGCCATTCCTAAAATCATAAAATGAATAATAAATTCTTGACCAACACCGAAGCTAGATATTAAAATTAAAGCATAAATTTTTCCTAAAATAGCTCCTAAAACGAGCATTGGTAAAAATATACCACCTTGAAAACCAGTAGCATATGAAATTGTAGTAAATAATAACTTAACTACAAAAATAAATAATAAAAATGCTATTGTTTGATTAACATGAGGCATATATTCAACAAGATGATGTCCTCCACCAGCCATATCAGGCATTACAAAACATATTATAAATGAAAGCGTCATAACAGAAGATATTTTAAAAGCTCTAGGTAATTTAATGTTTTTAAAAATATCTTGAGTTTTAGTTAGAGAAACAGTAAATAGTTTTCCAAAAAATGCTAATATAATACCGAATACAATAAAAAATGTAAACTGTAAATATGGATTTACATTAGCAGGATATTTTGTGTATAAATCAAAAGATGTATTCATATCAAAAATTCTTCGAGACACAAAATTAGAGCAAATACTAGCTAAAAATGTACAGATTATAAGCTTAGAAGAGAAAAAACGATGAAGTTCCTCCATACTAAAAATAACTCCAGACAAAGGTGCTCCAAATGCACCAGCAAGTCCAGCACTAGAACCAGCAGTTACAAGATATTTTTCATCAACGTAACCTCTTTTGAATATTTTTGTAAAACCAAATCCAATATAAGAACCTAACTGAACAGAAGGACCCTCTCTTCCAAGAGATAATCCAGCTCCAATTCCAAGAAGTCCACCAAAGAATTTAACTAAAAGTTCTTTAGGCCAAAATAGGTAATCAAGTTTTCTCAAAATTAAAGCCTTAACTTGAGGAATTCCACTACCACCAGTTGTAGGAAACTTTTTAGATATATAATCTACAAAAAGTCCAATCGCAATAAAAATTAACCAAATGAAAATAAGTTGAATCGGATTAGTTAATAAATCTTTTGTTATATATCTATTTCTAAGTACTTCAGCAAAAGTTAAGCCATATCTATAGACAGATACAGTAATACCAGTTGCAATACCAACTAAAATAGAAAGACCATATAATCCTTTATTTCCTTTTTGGAGAAGTTCAACATGATTTTGAATATCTTTTTTAGTGTTCATAAAATCTCCTTAAAATATGTAATAACATTCGGAATAATAACATAAAAAATGTAAAAAGTAAAGTATAATCAAACATAAGTGAAGGGTTGCGTTAAATCAATTGTTAAGGTAAAATATAGTGTGATACAAAAGTTTATAAATGGGGTGAGTAAAATGAAATTTAAAAAAATGCAAGGTTCTGGAAATGATTTTTTATTATTTGATGGAGTAAAAAATCTATATAAAGATTATTCAAAAATGGCTCAAAAATTCTGTGATAGACGTTATAGTGTTGGTGGTGATGGAATAATAATAGCAGAAGAAAGCTCAGTTGCAGATATAAAAATGGTTT
>JBOFLW010000225.1:0-20640 GCA_051658065.1 Cetobacterium sp. | reverse complement strand
AATGATGATCCATTAAAATCATCTTTTGAAGATTGTTCAGCAACTTTTGGTGCAGAATAAGATGGAGCAGGATTAAAATCATTAGATTGAGATGAATCTCCTCTAGAATCAATAAATTCCATAGAATCAACAACTACATCATAACTAGTTCTTTTTTCACCATTCACTTCATATTTATTCATTTGAAGTTTACCATTAACAGCAACTTTTTTACCTTTTCTTAAATATTCTCCAATAAGTTCAGCTGTTTTACCAAATGCAACACAATTTATAAAGTCAGCCTCTCCTTTAGCAAAAGGTCTATCAACAGCTAAGCTAAATCTTGAATAAGCTTTTCCACTTTGACCAAATTTTAGTTCAGGATCTCTAGTTAAACGTCCAATTAATACAACCAGATTCATAAAAACCTCCTATATTTTTATTTATGTATACAAATTATAACAGAAAATTGAAAAAAATAATATTATTTTGTAAAATAATTTTTTTACCAAAGGTATTGAATGTGGTATAATAATATGAAAAATATAAATAGTATAAGATGGGAGAAAATATATGAAAAAAGCTGTTTTATTAGATGTAAGTGCTATAATGTATAGAGCTTTTTATGGTAATTTAAATTTTAGAACTAAAAATGAACCAACAGGAGCAATCTATGGTTTTATAAATACACTTTTAAGTGTGATTAAGCAACTTGAGCCAGATTATATAGGTGCTGCTTTTGATGTTAAAAGATCAACTTTAAAAAGAAGTCAACTTTATACAGAATATAAAGCTCAAAGATCAGCAGCACCAGAGGATTTGATTGTTCAAATTCCAAGAATAGAGGAAGTTTTAGATTGTTTTGGAATAAAGAAATTTAAAATAGATGGTTATGAGGCAGATGATGTTCTTGGTGGATTGGCAAAAGAGCTTTCTGCAAAAGGAGTAGAGTCATATGTTATAACTGGAGACAAAGATTTATCCCAAATTCTGGGGTCTCATGTCAATATAGCTCTTTTAGGAAAAGGAGATGGCGGAGGATTAAAAATTTTATCAACAGAAGAGGATGTAATAGAACAACTTGGAGTAAAGCCGAATATGATACCTGATTTATTTGGTCTTATAGGTGATACAAGTGATGGAATACCAGGTGTTAGAAAAATTGGAACAAAAAAAGCAGTTCCAATGTTAGAAAAATACCGAAATTTAGAGGGTATATATGAAAATATTGATTCACTTACAGAATTACCAGGTATAGGTAAATCGTTAATCAATAATTTGATAGAAGATAAAGAGCTAGCTTTTATAAGTAGAGAGTTAGCAACAATTGAGTGTATAGAGCTTGGAATTGAAGCGGATGATTTAAAATATAAAAAAGATAATTTAAAACTTTTAGAGCTTTTCAAAAGTCTAGAATTTAAATCACTTATAAAAAAAATGAATTTAGAAAATCTTGCTACTTCAGAAGAAAAGGAAGTTTTAAATACAGTAAAATCTGA
Source organism: Cetobacterium sp. (assembly GCA_051658065.1). Lineage (GTDB taxonomy): Bacteria > Fusobacteriota > Fusobacteriia > Fusobacteriales > Fusobacteriaceae > Cetobacterium_A. The sequence continues at coordinate 19,162 of JBOFLW010000225.1, read as the reverse complement.
AATACCTGTAAGTAGCTCTGGAACTGCTATGCAATTAGGATTATTTAATTTTGTCTCACCAGTAGAAACAATAATAGAAGATGAAGATACTTTTTCTATATTGAGAGGAGAAAAGATAAGATTAAAGTTGAGTTCAAAAAAATCTGAATTGGCAATCTATTTGGGTGAAAAAGGTGTTGCAATTTCTGTAGATAATAAAGATTATTATTTACCACTAGATGATTCAGAGAGTAAAATGATATTTTTAGAAATTTTAAATTCAGAAAAAAGATTTATCTCTTATGGATTTAAAAAATTCTTAAAAAATGGTTATTATATAAAAAATACTGAATTTGATACAATGTTAGCATATCACCTTTTAACATCTCAAACGAGAGAAGAGATTGAAGTTATGCTAAGAAATGTTCTAGAAGATGATATTCAAAAATATTCAGAGGTATTTGGAAAAACAAAAATAAATGATATCTCTTTAGAGGACTATGGAAAATTTTTAACAAAAAGAACTCGTGGAATATTAACGGCTTATCCAGAGTTATTAAAAGAGTTGAAAAATAATAACTTATATGAAGTTTTTAAAGAAACAGAGATGCCGTTAATCGAAGTTTTAGCAAGTATGGAGACAAAAGGAATAAAAATATCACCAAGTTATTTTGCTGATTATAGTTTAGAGTTAGAAAATAGATTAGAAAAGTTAACAGAAGAGATTTATAGAGAAGCTGATGGAGAGTTTAATATAAACTCACCAAAACAGTTAGGAGAAATTCTTTTTTTACAACTTAATATCCCACCAGTAAAGAAAACAAAAACAGGTTTTTCTACAGATGTAGATGTTTTAGAAAAGTTAGACGAGCAAGGATATTCTATTGCTAAATATATTTTAGAGTATAGAAAATTGAGTAAACTAAAATCAACTTATGTTGATCCATTACCTAAAATAATGGATTCTAATAATAGATTACACACAACATTTAATCAAACAGGAACAGCAACAGGAAGATTATCATCATCAGAGCCAAACTTACAAAATATTCCAGCAAGAACAGAAGATGGAATGAAAATAAGAGCAGGATTCATAGCAGAAGATGGAATGGTGCTTTTAGGTATTGACTATTCACAAATAGAGTTAAGAGTTTTAGCCGAGATATCTCAAGATGAGAATTTAATCAAAGCATATTCTCAAAACTTAGATTTACATAGTTTAACAGCCAGAAAGTTATTTGATATACCAGAAGATAAACCTGTAGAGAGAGATCAAAGAGACGCTGCAAAAACAGTGAATTTTAGTATAATATATGGAAAAACAGCTTTTGGCTTATCACAAGAACTTAAAATAACTCCAAAAGAAGCATCTGATTATATAAAAAGGTATTTTGAGCAATACCCATCAGTTAAACATTTAGAAAAAGAGATTATATTGTATGCTGAAGATCATGGATATGTTGAAACATATTTTAAAAGAAAAAGAATAATAGAAGGAATCAATTCACAAAATAGAGTTATAAAAAGTGGTGCAGAAAGAATGGCTGTTAATACAGTTATTCAAGGAACTGCAGCAGAGGTTTTAAAAAAAGTCATGATAAATTTATATAATCTTTTAAAAGATAAAAATGACATCAATATGTTACTACAAGTACATGATGAACTTATATTTGAAGTAGCAAAAGATAAAGCCTTAGAGTATAAAGAGGAAATAGAAAAAATAATGAGAGAAAGCATTAAGTTTTCTAAAGTAAATTTAGAAGTAAATAGTTCTATAGGACAGAATTGGTCTGAAACTAAGTAGGAGGAGATTGTGTCGTACACTTATAAAGTTAAAAATGAGATATTAAATAAATCTCAGTTAACAATTAATGAAAAATATGCAGAGGTAAGAGCATTGCTTTTACTAAAGCATGCTATAAACGAAAATAATATTGAATTAAAACTAGAAAATAAAGATATAGCTGAAAGAATCTATTCAATGTTAAAAGAGTTAACAAATTTAAAGATATTTATAAAATTTTCAAAAAGTAAAAAATTTGGTGAGCATAATGCTTATGTAATAACAATACCTTCTCAGCCAGGAGTTAAAAAGTTTATTGAAGAGTTAGAAAAATATACTTCAAAAAATGCTAACAGTAATGAAGAGATTGAAAAAGGATTTGTAAGGGGAATGTTTTTGGGTTGTGGATACATAAAATCACCAGAAAAAGAGTATGCTCTCGATTTTTTTGTAGATAATGATATGCTAGCAGATGAATTATATCAATTTTTAATAAAGTTAGAAAAAAGAGCATATAAAACAGTGAAAAGAAATAAACCATTAGTTTATATGAGAAATGCTGAAGATATAATGGATATTATAGTGCTAATTGGTTCAATGAAAGAGTTTTATAACTATGAAGAAACAACAATGATTAAAGATTTGAAAAACAAAACAATAAGAGAGATGAATTGGGAAGTAGCAAATGAAACAAAAACTTTAGATACAGCTCGAAAACAGATAAAAATGATAAATGTAATTGGTAAAATGATGGGACTTAATAATTTAAGTCCTGTTTTAGAAGAGATAGCCTTTTTAAGGTTGGAAAATCCAGAAGCTTCACTTCAAGAGTTAGGAGAAATAATTGGAATTTCGAAATCAGGTATCAGAAATAGATTCAGAAGGTTAGAAGATACACATAATGAACTTATAGAAAAAGAAAGAGAAGCTTAAGGGAGATCGTGGGATGAAGATAATAGATGATATTTTATTAACTAAAGAAAAATTTGAAAATATTTATGTAGCAATTGGTGCTTTTGATGGAATTCATTTAGGACACAGAGAACTTATAGATAAAGCAGTAAAAAAAGCTAAGGAGACAGGTGGGAAATCTGCTGTTTTTACTTTTTTAAATCATCCTTTGGAGATAACAAACAACTCAGAAGCTCCTAAGTTGATTAATTCATTAGAAGAGAAAATACATATATTAAAATCTTTAGGAATTGATTATTTGATACTTCAGCCATTCACAAAAGATTTTTCTAATATAACTCCAGAGGATTTTATTCAAAAAATCTTAAAAGAAAGCTTAAATACAAAAGAGGTTTATGTAGGTTTTAATTTCTCTTTCGGAAAAGGTGGAAAAGCTAGTGTTCAAACTTTAAAAAGCTATGGAGAAAAAATAGGTATACTTACAAATATAATAGACCCTATTAAAATAAATGGAGAGATAGTAAGCTCTACTCTTATAAGAAAATTATTGTCAGATGGTAAATTAGAATTGGCAAATCAATTTTTAGGAGAACCATTTTCAATAATAGGTGAGGTATCTCATGGTAGAAAATTAGGGAGATTGATGGGCTTTCCTACAGCCAATTTGAAAATTTTAAATAAAGTTTATCCATCATTTGGTATTTATGGAGGAAAAGTTAGAGTAGAAGGTGAAAGTCTAGTTAGAGATGCAGTTATAAATATTGGAAAAAATCCAACTTTAAAACCAGATGAAAGAAGTATAGAGGTTCATATACTTGATTTTGATGAAGATATTTATGGAAAAAAAATATATGTTTCATTAGTTGAATATTTAAGAGATGAGAAAAAATTCAATTCAATGGACGAATTAAAAGAAACAATAAAAAAAGATGTTCTTAATTGGAGAACTAAGGTTAGGGTAATTGCAGATGGAGATAGTATTAAAAATAGATAATTTTGAAGGTCCTTTGGATTTATTGTTACACCTTGTAGAAAAGAAAAAAATGAAAATATCAGAGATTAAGATATCTCAAATAATAGATGAATATCTTCAATTTATAGAAAAAGCACAAACAGATAATTTAGGAATAAAAGTAGAATTTTTAGAGATTGCATCAGAGTTATTAGAAATTAAAGCAGTTTCTATTCTTAGTGCAAATAAAGAAGAGGAAAAAGAGAAAAGTTTAAAAAGAAGATTAGAAGACTATAAAATCTTTAAAGAAGTAGCAGCAGTTATTTCAACGATTGAGTGTGAGCATAATTTATCGTACTCAAGAGGAGAGGGAAGAAAAATAACCAAAAATATACCTGACGAATTTGATTTGACATCATTAAAACTTCAAGATGTATTTAATAGCTATGTAAAATTTTTACCTAAAGATGAAGAGTTTTTAGAAATTGAAATAGAGAAAAGATACTCGTTGAAAGAAGAGATGGACAGAATAAAAATCATTCTATATTCAACAGAAAAAAGTATAGTTGAAATTTTTAGAAGGGCAGAAAATAGAACTCATTTAGTCTATATATTTTTAGCAATTTTAGATTTATATAGAGATGGTATAATTTCTATCGAAGATGAAGGGAACTTAAAGCTTTTTAGGGGGAAATAATTGGAATACAATTACAAGATATATACTCCAGAAGAGTATGCAATCAGTATGGCGAAAATAGCTTTGAATAAACTTTTAGAAACTACATTGAAAGAAAATATTCTCGATATAAAAGTAATAGATATTTCTTGTGGATCTGGAAACTTACTTTTAGCAATTTTAGAAGAGTTATTAAAAATTTCAAAAGAAGTTTTTGGAGAGTATAAATATAGCGAGAAATGGTTAACTGGATTTGATTCAGATGAAAAAGCTTTAGAAATATTAAGGAAAAGAGCTTCTGCTCTTTTTTTTAAATATAAAGTAGATGGAAAACTTTGTTTAAAAAATTGTGATTCTTTATATGAAGAGATAGAAGATAGATACGATATAGTAATTGGAAACCCACCATATTTAGGTGAAAAAAATCATAAAGAAATTTTCCATACAATAAAAGAAACAGATTTTGGTAAAAAATATTATAAACCTAAAATGGATTATTTTTATTTCTTTATTCAAAAAGGAATGGATATATTAAAAGAAAATGGAGTGTTAGCTTATCTGACTACAAATTATTGGTTAAAAGCTGATAGTGCTGAAACTTTGAGAGAAAAATTAAGGTTAGAGGGGGATTTTTTTAGAATTGAAAACTATAATTATTCAATTTTTAAAAATGCTATAGGACAGCATAATGTTCTTTTTTATTGGAAAAAAAATAAAAATGAAAGTCTTATTTCTATTAAAGATGATGATTTAGAATATATTCTTCACCAATCAGAGATATTTGCAAAAGAGCACAATAATATAACTTTAATACCACCATTTTGTAAAGAAAGTATTGCTAAAATAAGATTGAAAAGTAATTATATATTAGGTGATTTAGTAAAAGTAAATCAAGGAATAGTTAGTGGTGCAGATAAAGTTTTTGTATTTGATGAGTATAAGGAAGAGTTTAAAAAATATTTAAGACCTTTTTATAAAAATAAAGATATTGGGAAATATAGTGTTTCAGAGGTGCCACCATTTTGGATAATTTATTTAAATGGAAAATCAGAAATAGATGAAAAATTAATGGATTATTTATTAGAACATAAGACGAAACTCTCTTTGAGAAGAGAAGCAGTTCAAAATAGAATTAATTGGTGGGAGTTGCAATGGGCTAGGGATGAAGAGATATTTTTAAAGCCTAAAATAGTTGTACGCCAGCGTTGTAAAACTAATAATTTTGGATATACAGAGAAAAAGTTTTATAGTAGTGCTGATGTATATTATTTAACAGCGAAAGTTGAAGAAACAAGTCTTTTATATATCTTAGGGTATCTTAATTCTCGTATATTTTTCCATTGGTTTAACTATATAGGAAAAAAGAAAGGGAAAAATTTAGAATTTTATTCAACGCCATTAAAAGAGTGTCCAATTTATTATCCAAATCAATCTGAAGAGAGAGAATACATAGTAAGTTTGGTTAAGAAACAACTAGAAAATTACAGTGATGAAATTCAGAATGAGATAGATGAGTATTTTGGTAAAATAATGAATATAAATATAGTAGAAGAGGAGCTAAACTAAGCTCCTCTTCTTTTTATAATCTATTAGATTGATTTGATATCATTTGCAATGAATTGTGCTTTAGCACCAAAGATTGCTTGAACTCCATTTTGTCCAACTTTTAGAACTCCAGAAGCTCCTAATCTTTTTAACTCAGCATCATTAACAATTGAAGAATCTTTTACTTCAAGTCTTAATCTTGTGATACAAGCATCAACTGAGATTACGTTTTCTTTTCCACCAAGAGCAGCTAAAACTAAAGTAGCTAATTCGCTTCCTTCAACTTTAGGTCCGTTATCAACAACAGCCTCTTCTCTACCAGGTGTCATAAGGTTCAGCTTTCTGATGAAGAATCTGAATCCGAAGTAGTAGATAACAGAGAATCCTAATCCAACCACGATAACCATTGGCCAGTTAGTTTTAAATCCTTCAGTACCAGGTAAAACACCAAACATAATATAGTCGATAACTCCACCAGAGAATGTCATACCAATTCTAACTTGGAATATATTCATTAACATGAATGATAATCCAGCAAATAAACAGTGAACTCCATAAAGGATTGGAGCAACGAATAGGAATGAGAACTCTAAAGGTTCAGTTATTCCAGTTAAGAATGAAGTAAGAGCAGCAGAGAATAAAATTCCAGCAGCAAGCTTCTTATTTTCAGATTTAGCTTCATGATACATAGCAAGAGCAGCAGCAGGTAATCCAAACATCATGAATGGGAATTTACCAGTCATAAATTTAGCAGCTCCAGAGTAAGTAGCAGAATCAAATGATTTAACTCCATCTTTAAACATTGCAAACCAGATTGCTTGGTCACCAGTAACTATTTGTCCAGCAGCATTAGTATATTCACCAAATTGGAACCAGAATGGTGAGTAGAAGATATGATGTAATCCGAATGGGATTAACGCTCTTTCAGTTATACCGAATAATAAAGTAGAAACATTTGTATTAGTTTCATTAGCTAAGTAAGAAAGTTGTCCAAGACCAGCTTGAACTGGTTGCCAGATGTAAGGCATTGCTAAACCTACTAAGAAAGCAAGTACAGCAGTCATTATAGGAACTAATCTTTTACCAGCAAAGAATCCTAAGAAAGCAGGTAATTCTGTTTTATAGAACTTCTTGTAACAGATAGCAGCTATAATACCAGCTATTAAACCACCAAATACTCCAGTTTGAAGTGTAGGAATTCCTAATACTTCAGCAAATGCTGGGTTTCCAGCAGCAACACCATCAGCGGCATTTGTTAATGATCCCATAGTAGTGTTCATTATTAAAAGTGCAACAATAGCAGCAAGTGCAGCGATTCCATCTCCACCAACAAGACCGATAGCAGCTCCAACAGCAAATAAAAGTGGTAAGTTACCAAAAATAACTCCTCCAGCTTGTTCCATTAAAGGTATTCCAAGTTTGTTTCCAGCAGCAAGAAATATACCAGCAGCAGGTAAAATTGCAACTGGAGTCATTAATGCTTTACCGATTTTTTGAACTTCAGCAAATAATTTCATAAACTCCTCCGTAATTAATATATAGTCTTAAAAAAATAGTTTCTTCATAAAGAGAATACATTCTATTTTAAAAAAAGTCAAGAAAATTATCGAAATAAATGAGCCTTTTTTTTACGCATCATTTGTGTTATAATTTAACAAAACAATTTAAAAGGGTGTGAAAGTTATTTGTGAATGATGAAAAAAACGAAAAATTTATTGTAATTGAACCTTTTTTCAAAAAAGAGAAAAAATTAAAAGATATAGAAAAAGAAACAAGAATATCTTATGCAACGTTAAAAAGATGGGTTAGTCAATATAGAGAATCTGGAGAAAAAGGATTATCTAAGAAAACAAGAGCAGATAAAGATACTTTTAAAAAAATAAATGAAGATACTTTAAATAAATTAAAGTTACTATATAAAGAGTATCATAATTTACCAGTAACAAAGATATATGAAAAAGCAAAAAAAACTATTCTTTCATATAATAGTATGATAAGTTATCCAACTTTTTTTAGAATAATAAATAATTTAGATGAAAATATAAAACAAAATTCGATAGGATCATTGAAAAAAGAAAAAATATATGAATATGGAATAGTTCAAAAGGCGATACCTCTTCCATACTTTCATAATAAAAATAAGATTTTTTATTTAACTATTTTTTATAACAAACAAAACTATAAGATGATTAATTACTTATTTGAAGAGGAAAAAAGAGAGTTGAAAAAATTATTTAATTTTATAAGAGAAAGTATTATAATAGAGGGAGCTTATCCTAAAAATCTCTCTTTAGATAATAATATAGAAGGATGTTCTAAAACTTTGCTCAGAAAAATATATTTTGAAACAAAAATAAATCTATTAGAAGAGGAACTAGACTCTAATATAATAGGTCTTTTAAAATATTTAGATACAGATATATTAAAAGAATTTAAAGGTAAAAAACCTAAAAAATTGAATAGTGTAGATATATTTATAAAAAAATATCTTTTTATTGAAAAAGATGAATTTGGAGAGTTAGGTTCAGAAGAGTTAAAAAATCTACAATATTTTTTTAGTAAATATAAAAGAAAAGTTTATAATTCTGGAATAAGAGTAAAAAACAATCTATATAATGCACCTTCATTAAAAGAATATGAGGGAAAAATAATAGAAGTTTTTTACAGTGAGTTTAGAAAAGAGTTTGTAGATTTATACTTTAAAGAGATATTTATAGATTATGCTAAATTAATAAAAGAGTACTAGGAGAAAATCATGTTGAAAAATTTTTTAAAAGGGATTGTGATTGGAATTGCAAATGTGTTACCAGGTGTTTCTGGAGGAACACTAGCAGTAGTATTAAATATTTATGATAAGTTAACTGAAGCAGTGGGGAATTTTTTAACTGCTCCAATGGAGAAAAAAATAGAATATGCTAAATTTTTATCTCAAATTGGTACTGGAGCAGCAGTAGGAATAGTAGCATTTGCTGGAATTATATCTCGAGTATATGAAGCATACCCAAAAGGAACAACAATAGGATTTTTATTTTTAATAGTTCCATCAATTCCAGTTATTCTAAAAGGTGAAAAATTTTTAAAAAAAGAAAGTTTAATAGCGTTTTTCAGTGGAGTAGTATTTACAACTATCTTTATGGTTTTAACAAAAATAATTTCAGGTGAAGAGGTTGTTAGAACAGCTGAGATGGCATTTACAGCAGGTTATGGTGTGAAATTATTTTTCTGTGGTTTAGTAGCTGCAGGAGCTATGGTTATACCAGGAATTTCAGGTTCGTTATTGCTGATAGTATTAGGTGAGTATTATAATATATTAAGTTATATAAAAGGATTTAATATATTACCGCTAATATTCTTTTCAGCAGGAACAGGAATTGGTCTTGTTTTAGTATCAAAAGCAATAAATATTCTTTTAAATAGATACAGAAGTTACACACTTAATTTTATAGTTGGTATAATAGTAGCTTCACTATTTGAAATTATACAAACTTTATTAGTATAAAAAAATTCCCTCAATAGTATAACTATCGAGGGAATTTTTTTATAGATTTTTTAAAGCTTCAATAGCAGAATCATATTTAGGCTCTTCAGTAATCTCTTTTAAATATTCTGTATAAGCAATTTTTCCATCTTTATCAATTATTATAACAGCTCTAGAAGTTAAAGCTAACTCTTTTATAAATAATCCATAATTATGAGAAAATTCTCTATGTTTATAATCAGATGTAGTAATAGCATTTTTTATATCTTTTGCACCACAGAATCTACCTAAAGCAAAAGGTAAATCCATTGAAACAGTTAAAATAACAACATTTTCAAATTTAGCAGCTTCTTTATTAAATCTAATAGTTTGTAATTCACAAACAGAAGTATCAACAGACGGCATAGCTGAAATTACAACTGTTTTACCTTTTAAATCAGATAAAGAAAGTGGTGATAAATCAGTTTTACTAACTGTAAAGTCAGGAGCAACATCTCCAACTAAAAGTTCTTTTCCAATTAAAGTTAACGGACTTCCTGCAAATGTAACAGCATTTTTTCTTTCCATAAAATAAACCTCCTAGAATTCTTCTGAATTAATTATACTTTTTCTGTATACAAAATGCAAGATAAATTATAAAAATTTACAAGCACTAAAGTATCTATACAAAATAGTATAATATTTTCCTTAAATTTTTAAAATAAATTTGACATTTACCTTAGGGCATAGGTTATAATTATTTATGAAAATAAAAAAAATTATGGAGGTTATTATGAAATTTAAATCGTTTTTAATAACAGAGGAAAATGGCAATTTTAATAGAGATATAGTAGAAAAAGAGATTAAAGATTTGCCGAATCATGATGTACTTATAAAAGTAGAATATAGTTCATTAAATTATAAAGATGCTTTATCTTCAACTGGAAACAAAGGTGTTACAAGAAACTATCCACATACACCAGGAATAGATGCAGCTGGGGTTGTAGTTGAAAGTAATAATGAAAATATAAAAGTTGGAGCAGAAGTTATAGTTACAGGTTTTGATTTTGGAATGAATACTTCTGGAGGATACCAAGAGTATATTAGAGTTCCTGCTGAATGGGTTATACAACTTCCAAAAGAGATGTCTTTAAAAGAGAGTATGATTTATGGAACAGCGGGATTAACAGCAGCAATTTCAGTTTATAAATTAATTGTAAAAGGAAATATCAAACCAGAAGATGGAGAAATCTTAGTAACTGGTTCTACAGGAGGAGTAGGTTCTGTAGCAATTAAAATTCTTAAAAAATTAGGTTATGAAGTTGTCGCAATTACTGGAAAAGTAGAAGATGATTATTTAATTAAAATTGGAGCTAAGAGAGTTTTAAATAGAGATGAATTTAATGATACATCTAGACCAATGTTAAGAGGAGTTTATGCTGGAGCTATAGATACAGTTGGTGGAAATATCTTATCAACAGTTATAAAGTCATTAAAATATAATGGTGTTGTAACAGCTTGTGGAAATGCAGCAGGAATCTCTTTTGAAACTTCAGTTTTCCCATTCATATTAAGAGGAGTTACTCTTTATGGAGTTGATTCTGTTGAGATATCTAGAGCTGAAAGAGATTTATTATGGAATAAGTTAGCTACAGAGTGGAGAATAGACAACTTAGATGAGATAGTAAACGAGATTGGCTTAGACGGGTTAAGTGAGAAAATAGATAATATCTTATCTGGTAAAAATGTAGGTAGAGTGTTAGTTAAGTTATGAAAAAAAAGTTCTATCTAATTGGAGAGATATCTAAAATTACAGGACTTTCAAATAAAACACTGAGATATTATGATGAAAATGATGTTTTAAAACCAGATTATGTTGATTCTAATAACGGATATAGATATTACAGTGAATATCAAATTTTGAAATTAAAAAATATAATCAAATTAAAAAATAATGGATTTTCTTTAGATGAAATAAAAAATAGATTTGAACAAAATACTTCAAGAGATTTAAATGTTTTTTTTGAAGGATATAAAGAAAAAATAGACGATATAAATAAAAAAATAAATGATTTAAAAGAGGGTAAATTACGACTTCAAAATCTTTTAGATGAACTTTCTCAACGTGAAGTAGATAAAATTGTTTTAAAATGTTTACCAAAAAAATATCTTTATAATCTCGATATTATAACAAATAAAAATTTGAATAGTTCAATTATAGATATATATAAAATAATAGAAGCTTCTATTGGTTGTGGAAATGCATATTTAGGAAAAAGATTTAAGTTATGTAATCTTGAAAAAGATGTAGTAGAAAAAGAGAGTGAATTTTTGGTTTTTGAAAACGGAGATTTTTTAAAAGAGGTTGAAAGAATAGAAAAAGCAGAATATATAACAATTAGATATAGAGTTGGGAATAGAGAAAATTCAATAAAAAAAATACTAGATTATATTTTTAAAAATAAAATAAGTATCGAACCATATCTTTATGAGATTGATATAGTAAATTCTTTTTTATCTCAAAATAGAAATGAATTTTTAACTGAGATTCAAATCCCAATAAAAAAAAATAGTGTAAAAGAGGATAAAATTATGAAAAATGGAATTTATAAAGGTATTGGAAAAGGTTACGGTGGAGATATAGTTATTCAATTAGAAATTGAGAATGAAACTATTAAAAGTTTAGAAATAATATCTCATAATGAAACTAAAATAATTTCAGACCCAGCATTTCAAAATATACCAAAATTAATATTAGAAACAAGTAGTATTTTAGTTCCAAATGTATCAGGATGCTCTATGAGTTCTAGAGGAATTAGAGAAGCTGTAAAAAACGCTTTAATACTAGCTGGAGAGAGTGTTGATAAGCTAGAGATTCAAATGCTAGAAGCTGAAAATTTAGAGAAAATAGGAGAGGGAACAAATAAAAGAATCGTAAAACCAGTAGAAAATTTTGATGTTGTAGTAGTTGGAGCTGGAGGGGCTGGATTATCAGCAGCTATAACAGCAGCTAGTTCTGGAGCAAAAGTCGTTGTTCTTGAAAAAATGTCATCTATAGGTGGAAATACTCTTATCTCAATGGGAGGAATAAATATTCCTGGAAATGATGCCCAAGTAGAAAAAGATATTGAAGACTCAATTGAGTTATATAAAAAAGATATACTAATAGGTGGAGACAATGAAAACTCTTTAGAAATGTTAGATATATTTATAAATGAAGCATTACCAGCTTATAAATGGCTAAAAGATGAAATTAATGTTTCTTTCAAAGATGAACTTATACACTTTGGAGGCCACTCAGTTCCAAGAGCAGCAGTCTTTTCTGGTAAATATGCTATTGAGTTGATAGCTAAATTAAGAGCAAAGGCATACTCATTAGGTGTTGAGATTAGAACTGGAGTTAAGTGTAAAGAGTTAATTGTTGATGAAGATTCAAGAGTTATTGGAGCTTTAGCAACTATAGATGATAAAATTGTTAAATTTATGGGAAAAAAAGGTGTGATATTAACTACTGGTGGATTTAGTGGAAACATAGAACTTCGTAAAAAATATAGTCCTGGGCTAGACGAAAGATATAAAACAACAAATATAAGTGGAATAACAGGGGATGGACATATTATGGCTGAAAAAGTTGATGCTGAATTTGTTCAAATGGAATATATCCAAACTTTCCCAATTTCAAATCCAGAAACAGGAGAACTTTCTCATGTTGGTGGAAGTAGATTTGATGGTGCAATTTTAGTTAATAAATCAGGTAAAAGATTTGTTGAAGAGTTAGAAAGAAGAGACGTTGTATCAGAAGCTATTTTAAACCAAGAAAATGGAGTAGCATATCTAGTTTGGGGTCAAGAAATAGAAGCTATAACTAATTATGTTTCTAAAAATAAAGAGGAAGTTGAAAGATTAAAAAATTCAAAGTTACTTTCTATATCAGAAACATTAGAGGCTGGAGCAGATGAATTAAGTATAGATAAGCAAAATCTTTTTGAAACAATAAAAAAGTATAATCAATTTGTAGAAGATAAAAAAGATTCTGACTTTAACAGAAGAGGAACTTTAGTAAGTATATCAGAAGGACCATTCTATATCCAAGCTGTAGCACCAGCTGTACATCACACTATGGGTGGACTAAAAATAAATAATAAAAATGCTGTTTTAAATAAAAATGGTGAAATTATAAAAGGTTTATTTGCTGCAGGAGAGATTGTAGGTGGTCTTCACGGGACAAATAGATTAGGTGGAAATGCAATTACAGAGATTATAGTATTTGGTAAAAGAGCTGGAGAAAATATAGTTTTAGAAGATTAAGAAATATGAAAATAGAGGATAGCTTTTGCTGTTCTCTATTTTCATATAAAGTATTATTTTTTTAAATCTGCTGTATCAATAATTAGTGTTACAGGTCCATCATTAAGTAATTCAACTTTCATATCGGCACCAAAAACACCAGCTTCAGTTTTGAATCCTAAAACTCTACATTTTTTTAAAAACTTTTCATAAAGCTCATTTGCTATATCAGGTTTAGCAGCATCTATAAATGCAGGTCTACGACCTTTTATACAATTTCCATAAAGAGTAAATTGTGAAATAACAAGTAATTCACCATCTACATCCTTTAAACCTAAATTCATTTTATCGTCTGAATCATTAAAAACTCTTAAATCAGTAATTTTTTTAGCTAACCATTCCACATCTTTTTCAGTATCAGAATGAGTAACACCTAAAAGAACTAGGAAACCATGATTGATTTTTCCAGTAATTTTATCTTCGACAGTAACACTTGCATTTGTAACTCTTTGTATAACGGCTCTCATAAAGGCCCCCCTTTGTTATTTTTATTGGTAATTATACCATAAAAATGATATAATTATTAAGAAAAATTAAAAATAAACAATTTAAAAAGAGGGTAAAAATGGGGAGAGAACAAATTTTAACAGATTTTGCAAAAGTAATTAATTCAGATAGATATCAGTATACAGAAAGTGATATCTTTTTAATGGAGGATATGCAAGAGAAAGAAGCTATATTCGACATGTATTTTAGAAAAACAGAAGATGGAGGATTTGGAGTTGTTTCTGGAGTTCAAGAAGTAATTGAGTTGATTGATATTTTAAACAAAACTAGTGAAGAGGAAAAAAGAGGATATTTTTCTAAAATAATAGAAGAAGAACATCTTTTAGAGTATCTTGTTAAAATGAAATTTACAGGTAATTTATACGCTATGAGAGATGGGGAGATTGTATATCCTAATGAGCCTATAATTACAATAAAAGCACCACTTATTCAAGCTAAAATTTTAGAAACACCAATTTTAAATTTAATGAATATGCAATTAGCTATTGCAACAAAAGCTTCTAGAGTTACAAGAGCAGCTTATCCAATACCAGTAACATCTTTTGGTAGTAGAAGAGCTCATGGATTCGATAGTGCTGTAGCGGGAACAAAGGCTTCTATTATAGGTGGATGTCAAGGACATTCAAATATAATGACAGAATATAAATATGGAGTTAAAAGTGTAGGAACGATGGCACACTCATTTATACAAGCTTTTGGTGTAGGAGCAACTGCAGAGAAAAAAGCTTTTGATGCATTTATTAAGCATAGAAGAGAGAGAAAATCAAATACCCTAATACTGCTGATAGATACTTATAATACAGTTGGAATAGGTTTAAAAAATGCAATTCAAAGTTTTAAAGATAATGGAATAGATGATTCTTATCCTGGAACTTATGGTATAAGAATAGATTCTGGAGATTTAGCTTATTTATCAAAAAAATGTAGAAAATCTTTAGATTCTGCAGGATTTAAAAAAGCAAAAATATTTTTAACAAACTCATTAAATGAATCTTTAATAAAGTCTTTAAAAGAGCAAGGAGCAGCAGTAGATATTTTCGGTGTAGGAGATGCAATTGCTGTAAGTAAATCAAATCCATGTTTTGGAGGAGTTTATAAAATTGTTGAGATTGATAAAAAGCCAGTTATAAAACTCTCTGAAGATGTTATAAAAATTTCTAATCCAGGATTTAAAGAGGTTTATAGAATTTATGATGAAGAGGGTTATGCTTATGCAGATTTAATAACTCTTGTAAATGATGATTTTGATAAACAAAAATTACTTGGTGAAGAAAATTTAACTATAAGAGATGAAAAGTATGAGTTCAAATCAAGTTTATTAGTAAAAGGAAAATATAGTTATAGAAAAATAACAAATGAATTTGTAAAAAATGGAGTTATAAAAGAAGAGGTTTCAAAATTAGAAAATGTAATAAATTCAAGACAGTATTATTTAGATTCATTAGAGAAAGTTTCTGAAGAGAGAAAAAGATTGGAAAATCCGCATCAATATAAAGTCGATTTGTCTAGAGATTTGTTAGATTTAAAATATGATTTAATAAAAGAGATAAAAAGTCAAATAGCATAAATAATAGGCTGACTTAATGTCAGCCTATTATAATGATTATTTATCAAATCCTAAAATTAAGAGTTCAGCAGTAGCTAAATTTGTTGCAATTGGTACTTTATGAACATCAGCAACTCTAATAAGAGCTGAGATATCAGGCTCATGTGGTTGAGATGTTAAAGGATCTCTAAAGAATAAAATAGCTGCGATGTTGTTAACGGCAACCTCAGCCCCTATTTGTTGATCTCCACCAATAGGACCAGATTTGAAGCGATGAATTTCTAAGTTAGTCGCCTCCATAATTCTAAGTCCAGTTGTTCCAGTGGAAACAAGAGGGTACTTTACCAAAATGTGTTCATGCTTTTTTGCAAAGCTAACTATTTCTGGCTTCATGTTGTCATGAGCGATTAGTGCTATTTTTTTCATTTTGACCTCCGTAAGTTTTGCTATAGATATTATACAACAAAAAATTAAGATATAAAAGGAGAAAAGTGTATGAATTTTGATAAAATTAATTATATTGAGAGAAAAACTGGAGAATTAAAAACAGAAACACCTCCTGGAGAGGGGTTTTTAAAGTTTTTATATTACAATCCATTAGGAAAATTACCTTTAAATTTAGTTGTAAGAAAAAAGTTTTTAACAGATTTTTATGGAAAAAAAATGAGCAGCATATCATCTATAAAAAAAATAAAACCATTTGTAGAAGCTAATGAAATCAATATGAATGAATCAAAAAAATCAATAGATGAGTTTAAATCTTTTAATGATTTTTTCATAAGAGAATTAAAAATAGGATCTAGAGAAATAAATTTAAATGAAGATACATTAGTTTCACCAGCAGATGGAAAAATTTTGGTATTTGAAAACTTAAAAGATAGTACAAAATTTTTCTTGAAAGGTGATGAATTTTCAATATCTGAATTTTTAATGGATAAAGAAGAGGCTAAAAAATTCGAAGGTGGAACTTTAGTAATAATCAGGCTAGCACCTGTAGATTATCATAGATTCCATTTCCCAGCAGATGGATTAATAAGTGAATCAAAATTAATAGATGGATACTACTATTCAGTTTCACCATATGCAATTAAAAAGAACTTTAGAATTTATTGTGAAAACAAAAGAGAAGTATCAATATTAAAAACAGAAAAATTTGGAGATATTGTTTTAAGTGAAATTGGAGCAACTATGGTTGGGGGAATTGAGCAAACGTATAAGGCTAATACAGTTGTTAAAAAAGGTGATGAAAAAGGATACTTCTTCTTTGGTGGTTCATCTTGTGTCTTATTATTCGAAAAAAACAAAGTAAAATTTGATAAAGATATTTTAGAAAATAGTTATAAAGGAATTGAAACTAAAGTTTATATGGGAGAAAAAATAGGGAAATCTGAGTAGGTGATTTTGTGAAAAAACAAAAGCGATATTTCAGAAAAGGTGATATACTAGTTTATAGTGTCTTAATATTTGTATTTTCTATTTTAGGATATAAAATTACAAAATTTAAAACAACAGAGGCAAGTACTGCAGAAATTTATGTTAATAATAGCTTAAAATACGTTTACTCTTTGACAGCTGAAGATAAAGAAGTTTTCGTTCAGACTGATATTGGAGGAGTTAACATAAAAATAAAAGATAAGAAAATAAGAGTATTAACTTCTAACTCACCACTGAAGTTAAATGTAAAACAAGGGTGGATAGATCAACCTGGACAGGTTATAATAGGTGTTCCAGACAAGCTTATAATAAAAATAGTTGGAAAAAAAGATGAAGAATCAGATGAAATAGATTTTATTATAAAATAAATATTTTGTAATTATGGAGATGAAAAATGAAAAAAAATTATATACATATTTTTATTCTTGGATTTACACTTATATTGATTCAAACATTTTTTCAATACAATGATTCGTTTAGAGTTATTTTAGGTGAATTGCTAAGTTCAATAAAACCTTTTATATATGCTATTTTTATAGCAATTTTAGTAAGTCCATTAGTTAAACTATTTGAAAATAAAATGAAGATTAAAAGAGTTTGGTCGATTGGATTAAGTTTGATGATAGTTTTCACAGTAATAATAGGATTGATTTTAATCGTTATACCTAATATAATTAGTAGTGTAACAGATTTAGTTGAAAAATTTCCAAATATGTTAACTAGTTTAACATCAAATACAAATCACCTTTTAGAATTTTTAAAAAATAAAAATCTTTTATTTTTTAATCCAGAAGAGATTGAAGCTAACTTAATTAAATTTATAAAAACTAATTTAGGTAATTTCAGAAATTTAGCATTTGATTTAGGAGCTGGAGTTTTAAAAAGTTTATTTGGAGTTTTAAATTTTTTCTTAGGAGTATTTATATCACTGTACCTAATGTATAGTAAAGAATATTTTATGAAATTTTTAGAAAATGTATTCTTACTCTTTACAACAAAAGAAAATGCAAAATATGGAGTTGATTTTGTAAAAAGAGTAAATAATGTATTTTTAAAATATATTTTAGGAAGAGTTTTAACTTCAGCAGTAGTAGGTTTGATTGTATTTATAGTGCTATTTGTAGCAAAAGTTCCATATGCACTTTTGAGTGGAGTAATGGTAGGTATTGGAAATATGATTCCTTATGTAGGGTCTATAGTAGCGGGATCAATAGCCACATTCTTAATACTATTAGCAGCACCATTTAAAGTTGTATATTTATTCATAGCAATATCAATAGGTCAAGCTGTTGATGGATTTGTAATAGGTCCTAAGATAATGCAAGAGTCAATAGGTATGAGTAGTTTTTGGACTATAATAGCAGTTATGGTTTGTGGTAGTTTCTTTGGACCACTAGGGATGTTTTTAGGAGTTCCAGTGTTTGTAGTTATAAAATTTATATATTTAGATTGTTTAAAAAAAGGAGAGAATAAATGAAAAAATACAGATTAATAGCATCAGCAACAATGGGATTGGAAAGTGTTGTTAAAGATGAGTGTAATGCATTAGGATTCGAAAATATCGAAACTTTTAATGGAAGAGTTGAGTTTGATGGAGATGAAAAGGATATTGTAGAAGCGAATCTACATTTAAGATGTGCAGATAGAGTATTTATAAAAATGGGAGAGTTTAAAGCATATACTTTTGATAATTTATTTGAAAATATTAAAAAACTTCCGTGGGAAAATATAATATCAGCAGATGGAGAGTTTCCAATAAGTTGGGTAAGTTCTGTAAAGTGTAAATTATTCTCTAAATCAGATATTCAAAAAATAGTAAAGAAATCTATTGTTGAAAGACTTAAAGTAGCATATCAAACAGAAACTCTTCCAGAAACAGGTGGAGCATATAGAGTTAAAATTCAAGCACATAATGATGTTTTCTTAGTTATGATTGATACAAGTGGAGAGGGATTACATAAAAGAGGTTATAGAAACTTAATAAATGAAGCTCCTTTAAAAGAAACAATGGCAGCAGCACTTGT
>JBOFLW010000224.1:0-8674 GCA_051658065.1 Cetobacterium sp. | reverse complement strand
AACTAATATCTTTTTCATAATTTTTCTCCTTAATTCTTTTCTATCACTCTATATTATATATGCTTTTTGGTAAAACGCAATCATTTTTTATCAAATCTTCATAACTTTCTCTCTTTGATACTAAATATGTTTCACCACTTTTTACAAACACTACTGCTGGTTTTAATGCCTTATTATAATTACTACTCATTGAATGCCCATAAGCTCCTGTACAACTAACTAATATAAGATCACCTTCACAACATTTTGCTAGTTTTGTATGTTTTGATATAATATCTCCTGACTCACAACATTTACCAGCTATTGTTACAATTTCTTTTTTATTTTCTTCTAATTTATTAGCTACTACACTTTCATACTTTGCACTGTATAATGCAGGTCTTATATTATCTGTCATTCCACCATCTATAAAGATATATTTTTCTTTACCATATGTTTTTTTCTCTCCACCAACTGTATAAAGAGTACTACCTGATGCTGCTACGATAGACCTTCCTGGTTCTATTATTACATTTTTTATTTTTAAATTTTCTGATTCTAAATTTTCTTCTAAACAAGTTATAATTTTTTTCATCATTTTCTTTAAATCAGTATCAGTATCTTCCTCTGTGTATCTAACTCCAAATCCTCCACCTAAGTTTATTTCTGGAATTTCAACTTTTAAATCTTCTGATATCTCCTTTGTAAATTGAACCATTGTTCTTACACCTTCACAGAAAGCCATCTCATCAAATATTTGCGAACCTATATGGCAATGAAAACCTAAAAAATTAAGTTCCTCTTTCGCTAAAATATCTTTAATTATATTTTTAATCTCTTTATCAAAAATTGATTCTCCAAATTTTGAAGAGTGCTTTGATGTTTTTATATACTCATGTGTATGTGCGTCAATTCCTATATTTAATCTTAGCATCACATCAATTTTTTTATTTAATTTTTTACAAATGTTTGATACTCTTTCAGCTTCAAATCTATTATCTAGAATAATACTTCCAATCTCCTCTTTTACACAAGTATATAACTCTTCATCAGATTTATTATTTCCATGCATATGAATTTTTTGAGCTGGAAAACCTGAAGATAATATTGTATATAACTCTCCACCTGAAACTGCATCTATATGTAGCCCTTCTTTATTTATAATCTGTGCCATAGCTTTTGATAAGTACGCTTTTGAAGCATATACAATTGTGGTATTAAACTTTTCACTTTTAAAACCTTTTTTTATGTCATTGATTTTTTTCTGCATAAGTTCTAAATCATAAACATATAATGGCGTGTTAAATTTTTCTTTTAATTTTTTTACTGACACCCCTCCAATTTCTAAAACTCCATCAACATTTTCCATAGTTCCTAAAAATTTCATAGCCCCTCCAAATTGTTGTTTTTTTGTTAAAATGAGTTATACTAACATTTTTTTTTTGCTTTTGCAAGCTTATTTTAAATTATAGGTGACAAATATAGAAATCTGTGATATTAATTATTGTGTACAAATTTTTTGGGGAGTGATAACTGTGTTAAATAATTTAAATCTTCATCGGAACTATCTTCATACTATACCTGAACTTGCATTGCAAGAATTTAAAACAGCTGAGTATATTAGAAGTGTTTTAGATAATGAAGGTGTCGAATACCATGCTATTGGAACAAGTACTGTAGCTTTTATTTCTGGGATAAGTGATAGCTGTATAGCTTTTAGAGCTGATATTGATGCTTTACCTTTAAAAGAAGAGAGTCATAATCAATTCAAATCTAAAATAGATGGATTGATGCATGCTTGTGGTCATGATGGACATGCTGCAATGCTTCTAACATTTATTCAAGAGATTAAAAGAAATCTATCTGATGGTGCAACTTTAAAAAAATCTTTAGTATTTGTATTTCAAGCTGGTGAAGAAGGAGCTGGTGGAGCTAGATTTATTGTGGATAATGAATATTATAAATCTAAAATTATTGAAGCTATTTTTGCTCTTCATGTTTATCCAGAGATTAACGTTGGTGAATTTGCAGTAAAATCTGGTTTTGTATCTCTTCAAAATATAAATTTAGATATTTGTTTACATGGACAAGGGTGTCATGGGGCTCAACCACATAAAGGTGTTGACTCAATATTAGTTGGAGCAAAATTACTTGAAGCATATCAAACTTTGAAATCTAGAAGTATACCTTCTTATGAGCATTTTTTATTAACTATAGGTGCTTTCCATGCTGGAACGGTTCGGAATATTATTCCTGGCAGTGTTAATATGTTGGGGACTATTAGACTTGAAAACACATCTTTAATCCCTCTTGTTCGAGAAAAAATTGAGCATATAAATACTGGCTTTGAAACAGCTTTTGATGTTAAAATAGATATGAAGTTTGAACCTTTTTATCCACCAGTTATAAATAATCAAACACTTTTTGAAAAATCACTAAAAGCTCTTACTGGAAAAACTGTTTTTACAAACGTTTCATTAAGTGGCTCTGAAGATTTTTCGTTCTATTCACAAAATGGCACTCCTGGACTTTTTGGTTTGTTGGGAGTTAGAGATGTACAAAAAGGTCATACAGCTGCATTACATAATAGTGAATTTGATTTTGATAATGAAGCTTTGATACATGGAGTTCAATTCTTTTTAAATATTTTAAAAGAGTTTGATTCTATATAAATAATTTTTAAAGGAGTTTTAATGAGAAAATATTTTAGTATAGTTTTTATTTTAAGTGTAATGATTTTTAGTTCTACTGTATTCTGTAATAATGATAAAAATATTGTCGTTGCTCAAGGAGCAAAACCTAAATCTTTAGACCCTCATACTTTTAATGAGTTCCCGACTTTAGGTATTACAGAACATATCTTTAATACTTTAGTTACTTTAGATGAAAACGGAGTTCCATCTCCAGAATTAGCAAAAGAGTTTGAATATCTCTCTCCTACACAAATTTTATTCACAATTAGAGATGATGTTAAATTTCACAATGGAGATATTTTAACCCCAGATGACGTAGTCTTCAGTTTAGAAAGAATGTTAGAAAGACCTGGAAGTCGAGTTATCTTAAAAGATATTAAACATATTTTAAAAACTAAAGAAAATAAAGTTTTAATAACATTAAAAGAGCCTTCTGCTCCATTTTTAGCTAACCTAACACTTCCAGTAGCTGCTATTATGAATAAAAACTATGTACTTTCTGGTAATAATGTAGCTTTAAATCCTATGGGAACTGGACCTTATTCTGTAACAGATTGGGGAGATGGGGATAAAATTGTAATGACTAGTTTTAAAGATTATTTTAAGGGTAAACCTGAGAATGCTGGATTAACATTTAAAATAATTACAGAAAATACAAGCCGTTTAGCTGCTCTTGAAACTGGTGAAGTAGATGTAATATATGCTATCTCTCCTATTGATTTTAGAATTGTTGAAAAAAATCCTAATCTTAATCTTTTACATAAAACAACTACAACTACAGAACTTATGGTTTTGAATGTTACGAAAGATGGATTAAAAAACAAAAACATTAGAAAAGCTATTCATATGGCTATTGATAAAGAAGGGATATTAGACGCTATCTTCTTGAATAGAGGCTCTGTTGCAACTTCACCTATAAATCCAAATATATTTGGTAGCTCTCAAGATTTACCACCTTTAAAGCAGGATTTAGATGGTGCTCGTGAAATTTTAAAAAATGAAAAACCTATTAGGCCACTAAAGATATGGACAAGCGAAAATATGGTTCGTGTTCAAATAGCACAAATCATTCAAGCAAATTTAAAGGATATTGGAATAGAATCTAGTATTGAAATTGTTGAATGGGGAACTTTCTTAAAGAAAACTTCAGAAGGAGTACATGATATACTTCTTACTACATGGATTTTAGCAGTTAGTGATATAGACACTATTGTAAGCACTCTTTTCCACTCTAACACTGTTGGTGCTGAAGGAAATCGCTCTTTCTATAAGAATCCTATTTTAGATGAAAAAATAGATTTTGCTCGTTCTACTACAGATATTGAAAAAAGAAAAGTTCTTTATAAAGAGATTCAAGAGATTCTTTTAGATGAAAACCCTATTATTCCTCTAGTTTATAAAATTGATGGAATCGGAATAAATAAAAGAATTCATAATTTTGATTATAATAAATCAAGTATGAGAAATTATTATGAAAAAATGAAAAAGGTAGACGCTAACTAGCGTTTACCTTTTTTCTTTACTTTATCATCTCTATAAAATCTTTTATTGTTTCACTTAAATATTGTCCCTTTAAATAATCCATTTTTACATCTTCATATATATGTTTTTTAACCTCTTTTGGTCTTTCTACGAAGCTCTCTCCAATAATCTCATAGTTTTCAGAAAGTGGTACTATAAAAGGAACTTTAAACTCCTCTACTCCCATAAGAGGTTTTAAAAATTTTTCTCCTCTTGCTTTCGTTATAACTGTCATATCTAAATTAGAATTTAATTCACAGAATTTTTTTAATACAGTTATATTAACTTGAAAATCCATGCACCAAGGTTCTCCTGAAACTAAAAAATTTATTTTTTTATCAATACTTTTTATAGTTTCAGTATCCTCATCAGTCATAGAAATTCTAGCATAATTTTTAGGAATTCTATCTCTTTCACTCTTTATTCCAGTACCCATAAATGCATCAAAATTCATTCCTGCAGAGTACAAAGTTTTCATATCCATTTTTTTCCTCGCTTCTCTATTCTTTAATTTTTTCAATTTTTGTTTTATAATAGTTATCTCTTAATACAAAGTAGTAAATTCCAATTAAAATATATGAAATTGACATATAGTTAAGAATATCTCTTCCTAACTCTTTTAATCCGAATGCTATTAATAAACCACCTGTAATAAAAGAAAGAATATTTATAGTATAATACTTAATTTTCCAGCCAGTATCTTTTTCGCCTCTCAAATAGTGTCCAACAACAACACCTAAATCTGTAACTGTTCCTGTCATGTGAGTAGTTCTAATTACCATTCCTTTATATCTTATAAATAAACCATTTTGTAATCCTAAAGTCCATGCTAAGATAAATACAAAAATTAATTCATCACCCAGATATAAATGAGCTAGTTTAAGTATTATTCCTATAAAAATAAATGTATCTCCATATCTTTTTCTAAACTCTAAATCTCTTCCTGTTCCTGTCATAACTCCTGAAACTACTGCTCCAGCTAAAAATGATAATACTAGTCCTAAAACTATTTTAAAGTGAGAGATATTGTTGTAGACTAAATCTGTAGATACCCTTGTAATACTCCCTGTTATATGACTAGCAGTTAAAGAGAATTGTAAAATGGCATAAGCATTCATCCCTCCACCTAAAAGTGCTAATAAACTAATCCATAAAAACAGTTTTTTGTTAATTTCTTCCATTTTTTCCTTCTTATCTTAATATCTTATTTTAAATACTACTTTTTTTAAATCTGCTACTATATTGTCTTTTGCAATTAATGGCATATGAGGCTCATCTGGGAAAACTATTACAAAGTTATTCTGAGTCATGTTTAATCTATATTCTTCTTTCCCTTCAACAACTTTAAAATCAGTTTCTTCATTATATTCTGTACAATCTTTTAACGAATCTTTTAATGAATAACCTATTCCTTCTTCCCCTTCGATTACAACATGAATATCAATATATTTTTTATGTGTTTCAAAAAAACAATTTTCTAATGTTTTTGTTTTACAACTTTGAAGATTGAAAAACACATTATCTCCATCTATTTCATTTTTTCCTTCGATACCATTTTTATAACTTTTGTTTTCAATAGTTTCAATAGCTAAATCTAATCCTGTTGAAATTCCTTTGTAAAATTTTAACTCATTTAATTGTCCAAAAATCATTTTTTTCTCCTCCACTTTTTAATTAATCAGTCTATATTGTAATAATATTCTAAAATCCTCAATAAAGTCAAGCTATAATTTAATTTAGATTGATTTTTTCTGATAATTCTTTTATAATATAGTGTGAAGAAAATATATTTAGAGGAGGAAATTGTGTTACAAAAATTTAAAAGAAACTTTTCAATTATAGCACATATAGATCACGGTAAATCTACTGTAGCTGATAGATTACTACAAGCTACTGGTACAGTTACTGCGAGAGAGATGAAAGAACAACTTCTTGATTCTATGGAATTAGAAAGAGAAAAAGGAATTACAATCAAAGCTCAAGCTGTTACTTTAAAGTATAATGCAAAAGATGGTAATGAGTATGAATTAAACCTTATAGATACTCCTGGTCACGTTGACTTTATATATGAGGTATCTCGTTCTCTTGCAGCTTGTGAAGGAGCTCTTCTAGTTGTAGATGCTGCTCAAGGTGTAGAAGCTCAAACTCTTGCTAACGTTTACTTAGCATTAGAAAATAACCTTGATATCGTTCCTGTTATCAATAAAATTGACTTACCTGCAGCTGATGTAGATAAAGTTAAAAATGAAATTGAAGATATTATCGGTATCCCTGCTGATGAAGCTGTTTTAGTTTCAGCTAAAGCTGGAATAGGAATCGAAGATCTTTTAGAAGCTATCGTAGAAAAAGTTCCTGCTCCTACATTTGATGAAGAAGCTCCATTAAAAGCTATGATATTTGACTCTTTATTTGATGATTACCGTGGAGTAATAACTTATGTTAAAGTTCTTGATGGTTGTATTAAAAAAGGTGACAAAATTAAAATTTGGTCAACTGGAAAAGAGTTTGACATTCTTGAGTGTGGAATTTTTGCTCCTACTAAAAAAGAGCAACCTGAATTAAGTTCTGGATCTGTTGGATATATCATTACTGGTATTAAAACAATTCAAGATACACAAGTTGGAGATACTATAACTCATGCTAAAAGACCTTGTTTAGAGCCTTTATTAGGATTTAGAGCTGCTCAATCAATGGTATTTGCTGGATTATATCCTCTATCAACAGATGATTATGAAGATTTAAGAGAAGCTTTAGAAAAATTACAACTAAATGATGCGTCATTAACATTTGTTCCTGAAACATCTCTAGCTTTAGGATTTGGATTTAGATGTGGATTCTTAGGTTTATTACATATGGAAATTATTGTAGAAAGACTTAGAAGAGAGTATGATATTGATTTAATCTCTACTTCTCCATCAGTTGAGTATAGAATCACTCCAGAAGCTAAAGAAACTTACGTTATAGATAATCCTTGTGATTTCCCAGAAGGTGGAAAATCTAAGTTTATCATTGAAGAACCATACATAAAAGGAAGTATACTTACTCCTAAAGATTATGTTGGAAATGTAATGGAACTTTGTCAAGAAAAAAGAGGAGTTTACATTGATATGAAATATATTGATGATAATAGAACTATGGTTATTTATGAGTTACCTCTTGCTGAAATTGTTATTGACTTCTATGATAAATTAAAATCTAGAACAAAAGGATATGCATCATTTGAATATGAGATGATTGGATACAAAGAAGCTACACTTGTTAAAGTTGATATTCTTGTTTCTGGAAATCCTGTAGATGCATTCTCGTTCATTGCTCATACTGATCATGCTGCTTCTAGAGGAAGAGCTATCTGTGAGAAACTAAAAGAGATTATACCTAGACAACAGTTCGAAGTACCTATTCAAGCTGCATTAGGAGCTAAAATAATTGCTAGAGAAACTATCAAAGCTTATAGAAAGAACGTTCTTGCTAAATGTTATGGTGGAGATATCTCTAGAAAGAAGAAACTTTTAGAGAAGCAAAAAGAAGGAAAGAAGAGAATGAAGCAAATTGGAAACGTAGAGATTCCTCAAGAAGCATTCGTATCTGTTCTTAAATTAAATGACTAATATTTTCTGTGGACTGCAAAGTCCACTTTTTTTATTTTTTGAAACAATAAATGAGTTTAGGTATTTTTAAACAGAAAAAAAGGAGAGATTAATATCTCTCCTTTAAAGAATCTTAGTTAGCTTTTTCAGCGTAAACTGAAACTTGCTTCTTGTCTCTTCCTAATCTCTCGAACTTTACGTATCCAGGGATTAATGCGAATAGAGTATGATCTTTTCCACATCCAACGTTGTTTCCAGCGTGGAATTGGTTTCCTCTTTGTCTAACGATGATGCTTCCAGCTGTTACAACTTCTCCATCATACTTTTTAACTCCAAGGTAATTTGGATTAGAATCTCTTCCGTTCTTAACTGAACCTTGTCCTTTTTTCTTAGCAAATAATTGTATATTTAATGTAAATAGCATCTAAATTTCCTCCTTCTCTACAAGCTTTATGTGTTTAGGATAACCCTTAGATAGTTCTTTTAACATTAATACCATTGTATTTAACAATACATGAACTTCGTTTTCTTTTTGAGAAAACTCCATACCTCTCATATCAACGTCTAAGTACCCATCAGAGTCAATCTCAAATTTTGGTGTTATATCCAAAATTTCCTGCAGTCCTCCTAAGGGAAACTGCATAGCCATTGAAACTGCTGCACAAACAATATCTTGTCCATACTCAGCGTATTCCGCATGACCAGTGGCTTTGTATCTTACTACTTTGCCATCTTTTCTAAATACTTCAATCTTCGTCATAATTTAATTATGCGTTGATTGCTGTAATTTTTATCTCAGTGAAAAGTTGTCTATGACCTTTCTTTCTGTGATATCCAGTTTTTGGCTTGTATTTGAAGTTAACAACTTTTACTCCTTTACCTTGCTCTACAACT
>JBOFLW010000223.1:0-21541 GCA_051658065.1 Cetobacterium sp. | reverse complement strand
TGATCATCATTGAACATTTTTTCAGATAAATCCTTATAGTTGATTGAATTTGAAAATATTTTAGCTGATGTAGTTATTATTAAAGGTTTTTTACCTTCTCTCTCCTCTATTTCAGCTATACTTCTCTCGATTGATTCATAAACTCTTGTTCTTCCAAAAGCTTCTTCTCTATCTCTATTATATCCAGCTCCTAAACCATCTTGCCAATAACCAATTATTCTCTGTGTTAATTGTTTTTGAGCATCTACTGAAACTATTATATGATATTGATTTACATCATATGTTCTACAAGTTCTTGATATATCATGAATATCAAAATTTGTTACTGATGTACAAACTACATCTCCTCTTTTATTATAAACTGGTGAGTGAACTAGTCCTAAATATATCGCTTTTCTCATTTTTTACCTACCCTATTCTCTCTAATTTTTTATAAGATTCAATCTTATCAAGATAAACCTTATTAGCATACTTTAAATATTCTATATTTTTATCAGAAAGTTTTTTTATAACTTTAGCAGGAGATCCAACAATTAAGTCTCCCTCCTCTGCTACTAATTTATCAGTTACTAAACTTCCTGCTCCAACAATACAATTTTTAGGAATTTTTGTTCCGTTTAATAAAATTGATCCCATTCCCACAATAACATTTTCTCCTATTTCACAACCATGTATTACACAATTATGCCCTATTGTTACATTTTTTCCTATTATAACTGGAAAAGGAGTATCACCATGAACTGTTGTATTATCTTGTATATTAGAGTTGTCACCAACTTCAATCTTACTCATGTCAGCTCTTAAAACAGCTGAAAACCAAATACTAACATTTTCACCAGTTATTACTTCCCCAATTATTGCGGCATTTTCTACAATCAAATTATTTTTACCAATTTTCGGAACTAAATCTCCTAATTTATAAATCATCTATTTCTCCTCTTTTATCTCTTTTAAAAGTTTCTTTTCTAATTTTGAAAATTCTCTTTCTTTCAATAATTCAGGTCTTCTTTCTAACGTTCTTTTTAAGCTTTGCTTTAATCTCCATTCATCAATATTTTTATGATGACCAGACATAAGAACGTCTGGAACTTTTAACCCTTCAAATTCTGCTGGTCTTGTGTAGTGAGGATAATCTAATAAACCACTATAAAAAGAGTCATTTTCATAAGATTCTTTTTTTATAACTCCTGGAATTAAACGAATTATTGAATCTGATATTACCATTGCTGGTAACTCTCCACCAGTTAATACAAAATCTCCTAAAGAGATTTCTAAATCAACTTTACTCTGAATAACTCTTTCATCTATTCCTTCATAATGACCTGCTATAATTGTTATTTCAGGTTCTTCTGCTAATTCACAAGCTAACTTTTGATTTAATTTAACTCCTTGAGGTGATGTATATATAATTTTTCCACCACTTTTTTCTAAAGCTTTCATCAGTGGCTCTATCTTCATAACCATTCCTGCTCCACCACCAAAAGGCATATCATCACATTGCTTATGTTTTCCCTCTGCAAAATCTCTTATATTTACTATATTTATTTTCACTTGCTCTTTTTCTACAGCTCTTTTTACAATACTATGTTCTTTAAAAGAGTTAAAAAACTCTGGAAATAGTGTTAATATATTTATTTTCACAATAATCTCCTTAGTCTCTCTTTTTTTCTCTCATTCCATCTATTAAAGAAACTGTCATCTCTCTTTTAGTGAAATCTATTTTTTTTACAAAAATTTCAACATCTGGAATCATAGTTTCAAACTCTTCATCCTCTATAACATAGATATCATGAGCTGCAGTTTCATAAACATCTACAATCGCTCCAATATTTTCTCCATCTTCAGTAGTAACTTTCATCCCAATAACATCATCT
The DNA here is from genome assembly GCA_051658065.1 of Cetobacterium sp. GTDB lineage: Bacteria > Fusobacteriota > Fusobacteriia > Fusobacteriales > Fusobacteriaceae > Cetobacterium_A. Next base: position 19,667 of record JBOFLW010000223.1, on the reverse strand, counting down.
GTTAAAAATTCATTCTCTTCAATTCCTAAAATATCTCTTCTTACTTTAATTGTTCCATTTTGTATTTGAGCTGCATCCGTTTTATTAGTTAACTCTTCAAATTCTAGAATCCATTTTTTATCTAACATCTTAGCTACTTTTTTAACAGTTAATATTTTTATTTGACCATTAGGTAATTCAACCATAACTTTATTTCCGTTTAAAGGTTCTATATCATCAAAATTTGATGTTACTTTTATAGCTCCTTTTAAATGATGTGTTCCCGAAACTCTTCCAACTGACAATAAATCCATCTCTACACTCCTTTAAACCTTTTATTAATCAACAAACTCTACATTTACATTTAACTTATCTTTTACTCCTGCAGCTTGCATAACTCCTCTTATAGAGTTAGCAGTTAATCCATTTTTACCTATAACTCTTCCCATTTCACCTTGTGCTACACTAACTTTAAATGTTACTGTATCATCTATTAAATCATAACTGATTCTAATTGCATCTTTTGTTATTACTAACTCTCCGATTATATAGTTAATTAAGCTCTCTAATTTTTCCACAATATATCCTCCTAAGTTTTTTATATTCTTACAATTCTCCAGACCAAGGTCCCTCTGAAACTATTTCAGCTTTTACCCATTTATTATTTAAATCTTCAACAATCATTCTAACATCCTCTTTGAAGTCTGTTGTTGAAACAATTGTTAAATCTCCAGCAGTAGCGTCTTTAGTTCTAACAACACCTACGCCTTCATATGCTTCCATTATTTTATTGATAAAATCTATATCTTCACGCTTTGTTTTTATTTTAAATTCGTAACTATCCATTTTCACTCCTTTTTAAGCTAAAAGGAGGCTCTCAAAAATTAGGTATTCGCCCTCTTTTATCAACGCCTCACTTATTAAAAGTTTTATTCTTCTTCGAATATCTGAGCTAATTCTATAAACTGTTCTATTGTTAAGTTTTCTGCTCTTTCTGTTTCTGCTATTCCTAATTTAGCTAACTTTACTCTTATAAAATCTTTAGAGTAACCTATCATAGTTAAATTATTTATTATATTTTTTCTTTTGTTAGCAAAAGCTGCTTTTACATATTTGAAAAATAACTCTTCTGATATTTTATCTTCATATCTTCTATCTCCATAAAACTTTATCGACATAAAAGCTGAGTCAACTTTTGGTGGTGGTGTGAAGAATGCTTTAGGTATTGTGAAAAGATACTCAGCTTCTCCATAATACTCTACAGCAAGTGTTAAAACACTTCTCTCTTTTCCAGACTTTGAACAAACTCTCTCTGCAACTTCTTTTTGTACCATAATAAACATCTCACTGATTCTATCTCTATGCTCAATAATTTTGTTTATAATTGGTGATGTTATATAATATGGAATATTCGCAACAACTCTTCCTTTTTCTATAATATCTGCTAGATTTACAGTTAGTACATCCTGCATAATTAAGTTAAACTTTGGATTTGAAGAATACTTTTTTGTTAGTATTTTTTCTAAATCCGTATCTATCTCAATACAAGTAACTTGTTTTGCTCTCTCTAAAAGTAATGCTGTTAAAGCTCCCTCTCCAGGTCCAATCTCTATTATATGCTCATCTTCTCCAACGTTCGAAACTTCCATTATCTTATTTAAAACGTCGTTTTGGTCAGTTAAGAAGTTTTGACCAAATTTTTTCTTATGTTTAAAGGACATATCGCCTCCTTTGATTTCTTTTATTTTTTTACTACTTTTCCAATATAAGGAAGATTTCTATGTAACTCATCATAATCTAATCCATAACCTACAACGAACTCATCTGGAATTTCAAATCCTATATATTCTCCAACCATTTCAACTTTTCTTCTGCTTGGTTTATCAAGTAAAGAACAAACCTTTAAACTGTTTGGCTGTTTTGTTAGTAGGAATTTTTTTACTGATTCTAAAGTTAATCCTGTATCGATTATATCTTCTATTATTAAAACATCTTTTCCTGTTAAGTCTGCATCAACATCTTTTAATATTTTTACAACACCAGTACTATCTGTTCCACCATGATAACTAGAGACTTTCATGAAATCCATAGCTAAATCCATCTCAACATTTTTTAGTAAGTCTGCCATGAACATGATTGACCCCTTTAGTAACCCTACACAAATAAGATTTTTTCCTGCATAATCCTTCTCAATCTCTTTTGCTACTTCTCTTACTCTTGTCTGTAAAGCTTCCTCAGAAATCATTTTCTCTATTACGTAATTCATTTTTTCCTCCTAAATTTTAAATAATAGTTTACAAAATATTCTATCATTTAACCTACTATTTATCAAGTAATTATTGATATTTTAGTGCCACTATGATATTATTTTATAAGTATTTAGAGTATTTTACTAATTAATTTTGTAGTACTAATTTAGGAGGAAAAATGAAAAAATATTTAGCAATTTTGCTATCGTTTATACTTTTTGTTTTCATTTGTTTTTTTAGTTTTAATATTTTTTTAAAACTGTCTTTCAATAAAAGTTTTTACTCTTTACCAAATTTAGTTGGATTGAATTTACAACAAGTTAAAAGTATTGATTCTATTGATAAAATTAATGTTGTTGTTGCAGGAAGCGATTTTTCTGAACTTCCAGCAGGTGTTATTTTCAAGCAAAATCCTTCAGCTAATAAAGTTGTAAAAGAGGAAAGAACTTTAAGAGTTTGGGTAAGTAAAGGGAAAGATGATTACACTATTCCTGATTTTACTAACAAAAATTTAATTGAAGTTTCTGCTAAGTTACAAGAGGATGGAATCAAAATTAGAAAAGTTTCTTATACTTCATCTAATTTGCCATATAACACAGTTTTAGCTAGTACTCCATCTGCAAAACAAAGCACACAAAAGAACAAAGGTATCTCTCTTCTTTTAAGTAATTCTAACTCTGTAGCTTCAGTTGAAGTTCCTGATGTTATCGGTTTTACTTTTGAAGAAGCTTCTAATGAGTTAATCTCAAAAGGGCTTATAATTGGTGAAATAAAAGAGAAGGTTGTTCCTGATTTTGAAAGAGGAATTGTTATAGAAACTACAAATATTGGAGAAAATGTTCCTTTAGGAACTATTATCAATATGGTTGTAAGTTATTAATTTAAGGAGTGTGAATTATTATCGAAGGAATTGTTATTAATAAAATTCAAGGTTTTTACAATATTGAGAGTAATGGAAATGAGTATCTTTGCAAACTAAGAGGTTTGTTAAAGCGTTCTGATAAAAGAGAAAACTGTACTGTTGGAGATTATGTAGTATTTGATGCTGATGGTTTTATAACTGAGGTTAAACCTAGAAAAAATCTTTTAAGAAGACCTTTAGTTGCAAATATTGATTTTGGAGTAATTCAATTTGCTGCAAAAGACCCTGTTATTGATTATGAAAAAATCAATATTTTAGTTTTAAACAGTTTATACAATAAAATTAAACCCGTTTTAATTATAAATAAAGTGGATTTATTAGAAGCTTTTGAACTTGAAGAAATTAAAATAAAATTAGCTTTTTTATCTAAAATTGATATTCCTGTGTTTTATATATCTACATATGATAATACTGGAATACCTGAACTTACAGAATTTTTAAAAGATAAAGTTACAGCTTTTGGGGGTCCATCTGGAGTTGGAAAATCTAGTATTTTAAATTTACTGCAGGATTCTAGAGAACTTAAAACTGGTGAAACAAGTAAAAGATTAAGAGCTGGAAAACATACAACTAGAGATAGTAGATTATTAACTCTTCCTACTGGTGGATTTGTTATAGATACTCCTGGATTCTCTTCTGTAGATTTACCACCAACTGAAAATGCTGGAGAATTAATTGAACTATTCCCTGAATTTGAGCTTTCAAAAGGATGCAAATTTAATAACTGTATTCACGTTAATGAACCACAATGTGGAGTTAAAGAAGCTGTAGAAGCTGGAATTATTCCTCAAGAAAGGTATGATTTTTTCAAACGTTGTTATGATAAGTCTAAAAATGAACTTTGGAATAAATACAAATAATAAATAATACTAATACATAAAAGGATGTGAATTTAATGACACAGAAAGAAATTAAAATAGCACCATCTATACTATCAGCAGATTTCAGCCAACTAGGAAATGAAGTTATCGCTATTGATGTAGCAGGAGCTGACTATATTCATATTGATGTTATGGATGGAATGTTTGTTCCTAATATTACTTTTGGAGCCCCTGTAGTTAAATCAATTAGAAATAAAACAAAACTAGTTTTTGATGTTCATCTTATGATTGAATCACCAGAAAGATATATTGAGGATTTTGTTAAAGCTGGTGCTGATATAATCGTTGTTCATGCTGAAGCTACTAAGCATCTACATAGAACTATTCAATTAATTAAATCTTTTGGTGTTAAAGCTGGTGTATCTTTAAATCCTGCTACACCTGTTGAAGCTATCAAATATGTTATTGATGATTTAGATATGGTTCTAGTTATGTCTGTGAATCCTGGATTTGGAGGGCAATCTTTCATAGAAAGCTCTGTTAATAAAATTAGAGAAGTTCGTTCTTTAAATAAAAATATTGATATTCAAGTTGATGGTGGAATTACTGATAAAACTATTGGTAGATGTATTGAGGCTGGAGCAAATATTTTTGTTGCTGGATCATACGTTTTCTCTGGAGATTACAAACAGAGAATAAATTCTTTAAAGGAGAGATAAAATACATGAATAATATAAATAAAGTAAATGATGTTTTAGAGCATTTTTACAAACTTTTTTATGAAACAGAAGATCTTGCATTAAAAAGAGGAATTAAATGTATTACTCATACAGAGTTACATATAATCGAAGCTATTGGAAAAGAATCTCTTAGTATGAACGAGTTATCTGATAGATTAGGAATAACTATGGGAACTGCAACAGTTGCTATTAGTAAATTAAGAGAAAAAGGATTTATTGATAGAGTTCGTTCTGATGCTGATAGAAGAAAAGTTTATGTCTCTCTTTCTAAAAAAGGAATTGAAGCTTTAACTTATCACAACAACTATCATAAAAATATAATTTCAACTATTACTGAAAATATTTTAGAGGAAGATTTAAATCATTTTACTAAAACTTTTGAAATAATTTTAAAAAATTTAAAAGATAAAACAGAATTTTTTAAACCTCATTCTGTTACAGAATTTTCTTTAGGAACTGTTATATCTATAACAGAGGTTAAAGGAACTCCTATAGTTCAAGACTATTTTGCTAATAATGGAATTGAGCATTATTCTACTGTTAAAATTGTAGAATCAGCAGATAAAGATAAAGTGGCTTTAGAGAAAGAGGATGGTTCAGTTTTAAAGGTTAACTTACTAGATGCAAAAAATCTTATTGCTATTAAGGTTGAAGATTAATGCTATATCTTGATGGAATATCTTTAAAAAAAATTAAAGATGAACTTGAAAAATCATTAAAAGGAAAAAGTATTAACAAAGTTGTTCAAAATAGCTCTTTAGCTATTACACTACATTTTGGAAAACAGAAATTCATCCTCTCTTGTTTTCCATCGCTTTCAATATGTTATCTTTCAGATACTAGAGAAGATAATCTCCTTGAAGAAAATAGTTCATTTTCTTTAAATTTAAAAAAACATCTTGTTGGTTCGAATCTTTTAGCTATAAAACAAGTTGGATTAGATAGAATTTTAACATTTACTTTTTCTAAATTGAATGAACTTGGTGAAATTAAAATTTACAACTTATACTTTGAAATGATGGGAAAACACTCAAACCTTATTTTAGCAGATAGAGAAAATAAAGTTTTAGATTCTATTAAAAGATTCTCTTTAGAGGAAAACCCTAGTAGAGTTCTTTTTCCTGGAATAGAATACTCTACTCCTTCACTAGAAAAAAAATTACTTCCTACAGATATAAGCGAAGAGCAGTTTAATTCTTTTAGAGAAAACTCTATTCTTCTTAAAAATGTCGAAGGATTAGGTAAAACACTTTCAAACAGTGTTACATCTTTCAATCATTTAAAAGAAATTTTAGCTGATGATATTACTCCTAAAATATTTTTCAATGAGCATGATGAAATACTTTTAGGGACTGTTTTAAATATATCACCTAAAGAATACTCAAAAGTAATCACCTATAATTCGTTTGAAGAGTTAATAAATTTCTATTTAGCTAATAAAAATTTATCAAATACCTTTAAAATTTTAAAAGACAAATTATCGGCTGTTGTTAAAAAAGAGATTAAAAAAGCTGAAAAAATTATAGTATCTATAAAAAGAGATTTAGAAGATAAAAAAGACTTTGATCGTTTTAGAGAACTTGGAGACATACTAGCTGCTTCTCTTTATTCTTTAAAAAAAGGAATGTCTGAAGTTGAACTTTATGATTTTTATAATGATTCTATGTGTACAATAACTTTAGATCCACTAGTTACTCCACAATTGAATTTAGAAAAAATTTATAAAAAATATAACAAACTTAAAAAAGGTATGGAATATAATGGTAAAAGATTAATTGAAATATCTGAAAATTTAAAATATTTTTTAGGAATTGAAACATTTATCTCTAATAGTGAATGTAAAGAAAATTTAAAACTTATTGAAGAGGAACTTTTAAATGGGGGATATTTAAAGCTTTCATCTAAAGCTAAAAATAAAAAACCTTTAAAAAAATCTCCTGCTAAACTTTTTACTTTTGGAGAGATTACTATAGATAATATTTTAGTTAAATATGGTAGAAACAACCTTGAAAATGATGCTCTAACAACTAAATATTCAAATAGAGATGACACTTGGTTCCATTGTAAGGATATGCCTGGAACTCACGCTGTTGTTAATCAATCTGAAATATTAACAGATGAAAACATCTATAATATAGCTGTTTTCTGTGGTCAACAATCTAAATTACCTAAAGGTACTAAATTAACCGTTGATTATACACTTGTTAAATATCTGAATAAACCAAAATCAGCTCGTCCTGGTTTTGTTACTTATAAAATCTTTAAATCTGTAATAGTAACAATTTAAAAAATGCTACCCTTTTTCATTAAAAGGGTAGCATTTTTATTTTAATATTTTTTTAGCTTCTAAAAATCTTTGAATCGCAGTAAATAATATCATTCCTGTAAATATATTTATTATAATTCCAGCTTTTTCTTTAAACAGAATCATTAAAGTTAACATCAAAAAACCCTCTGTTCTTTCAGCCAATCCAGCTTGATAATAAAATGATTTTTGACCTTTGTTTTCCGCTAAAGAACCCGTTGTTAAAAAAATTGTCATTGAAATAATTATACTAACTGCTAATATCAATGAGATAAAACTTAACTCTTTATAATTATAAGCAACTCCTACTATTATAGCTCCTTCAACCATTCTATCAAATGTAATATCCATTACTGTTCCAAAAGGTGATGAAGTTTTTGTCTTTCTTGCTATTGTTCCATCGACAGCATCTAAATATCCTGAAATCCATAATAATAGTATTGCTACAACTCTATTTTGAGCTCCTACAAACACTCCACTAACGACTCCTATAATCATAGCTAAAATTGTAACTCCATTTGCTGTCAAACCCATTTTCATAGCTATTGATGCTCCTCCTGCTATAAATGGTTGTATATATTTTCTACAATGTGTATCTAACATTTTTTTTACTCCTTATATAAAAATAATATTTTCTTCAAGATAGTTTAAACATACTGTATCTCCTATATTACATTTAAACTCTTCATTTTGTTTCATTGTAATTTTTTTCTCTTTAATCAAAGCAGTTAAAGTATATTCTCCCATTGTAAAGCTAATATCTTTTACTTCTACTTTAAATTCTGATTCTTTTACAATTTTTATATCCTTCCCTCTTAAACATATAAAATTATAATTTTTTCTTTCGGTTTTAAACAACTCTTCAAAAATCTTTTTAGAAAATATATTTTCTACTCCCAATAACTCTGCTGTATATAGCTTTTTAGGATTATAGTAAAGTTGCTCTGGTTTTTCGAACTCTATCAGCTCTCCTTTAAACATTATTCCAATTTTATCTGATAAATAAAAAGCTTCTTCTCTATCATGAGTAACAAATATTATCGTTATTTTCAATTTTTTATGTAATTTCTTTATTAATTTTTGCATTTTATTCCTTAAATTAAAATCCAATGCTGAAAAAGGTTCATCCATAAGTAAAATTTTAGGATTTGTAACTATTGCTCTCGCTATTGAAACTCGTTGTCTCTCTCCACCACTAAGCTCATTTGGAAATTTTTTCTCTTTTCCCAATAGACCCATATCTATAATCGATGATTTTACTCTTGCCATTATCTCTTTTTTATCTATCTTTTTTAGCTTTAATCCAAAAGCTATATTTTCATAAACATTTAAATGAGGTAATAACAAATCTTCTTGAAAAACCATTGATATTTCTCCAGCTTTTATCATTTTTTGTGGTGTCTTTTCATTAATCAAAATATTTCCAGAATAATCTCCATCTAAACCTGCTATCAAATTTAGAAGTGTTGATTTTCCAGAACCAGATTGTCCTAAAATACTTATAAATTCATCATCTTTTATGCTCATATCAATATTTTTTAATGAAAAATCTGAATAACATTTAGATACTTTTTTTATCTCTATCATTTAATCTCTCTTTCTGAATATCATCTTTGTAATCTTATTTAATAGTATGACTAAAAAATAAGTAAATATTATATATATAATACTATACACACTTCCTGTCGTTGCACCTTCATTTAAATAAGGCATTAATAATATTGGTAATGTTACAACTTGTCCTCCACCTATTATAAAAGTTATTAGATATTGAGCTAAAGAAACTATTATTGTCAATGAGATTCCAACTACAAATGATGGATAAATCAGGGGTATAGTTATTTTTGTAAATATTTCAAATTTATTCGCTCCTAATATTTTTCCTAAACTATCATAACTTTTATTTAAACTACTATAACCCATTCTCACACTTTGAATATAATATGGAAGTGTAACTACACTATGTACTATAGCTACCCCCAATACTGTTTCAATCAAATTTAATTTTATAAATAAAAACTGTAAACCCATCGTACTAACCATTGAAGGTATAACTAGCGGAGATACTATTAAAACTTCAACTAATATTTTACCTCTAAATTTTGTTTTAGCCATAACTGCAGCTATAGGAGTACCTATGATAAAATTTATTAATATTACTAAAAATGTTACTAATATAGTTGTTATTAGACTACTATATATTTCATTTGAAGTTAAAATATATCTCCAAACTTGGTAATTTAAACTTTTTGAAAAAATTCCAACAAGCGGTAAAATGAATAAAATAGATAAAATTAAAAACATTGACATCAAAATTATTTTTTTCAAAATTACCACTCTCTTTCATTAAATTTACTAATTTTCTTTAATGATAAATATAATATTCCACTAAAGACTAAACTAATAATAGAGATTAAAATATTAATAGCCATTATTTGTCCTCTTAATTCTAGACTACCTTTTGTATACATATCAAAAACCATTACAGATAAAACTTTTGGATAACTTACTCCTAATATATAAGGTGTTTCAAATGATGCAAAAAGATAAGCTGAAACTATAAAAAAACTAATACTAATACTCGGAAAAACTAATGGTAAAATTATTTTTTTAAAAAATTGGAAATGAGATAAATTGTAAATGATTCCCAAGCTATTCCATTTTTTTTCAGCTCTAAAAACTATGGGTAAACTCATCATTACCATAAAAGGTAATGATTTCCAAATATATGTTATAATTATCCCAACTCCAAATTTATCATTTGTCAAAATTGGAAAATTATCTATACTCTCAATTGCATTTATCTCCAATAAAAAATTATTTAGAAATCCCCTTTTCATAAACATTATTAAAACTCCATAAGAACTTACTAAATAAGAAATAAAAACTGGTACTTCAACTATTTTTTGAAACATCCTAGTGTAAAAATAGTCTTCTTTTTTACTATAAAATATTAAAAATAAAATTATCATAGTTAAAAAGTATGATATAAATAAAGAAATCGTGTTGATTTTAACTGTATAAATTAAACTTTCATAAAAATAACTAGAGATTAATATCTCTGAGTAATAATCTAGTGTAAAATAAGATTTTTCTAATATTCTATTATAACCTATTGATGTTAGTAATGCATAATGTATCCCATATATAAAAAACAAACAAATATAAAGTAAAAAAGGCAATAATAATATAATTTTTTTATTTTTTCTCAACGTTTTCTATCCATCCCTTTTCTATAATTCTTAATTTATCTGATTTTAATTCCATTATTCTTTTTTCTTCTAACTCTTTTATTGATGGTATTTTTTCAGCTTTATTTAATGAAATAAACTTCTCCGCTACTTCAGGTTCAAGTTTTCCCATATCTAAAACAGTAAAATCTCCCCAATGTTTAGAATCTTGCTTTAAGCTCTGAATCTCTGGTGAAACTAATCTATTTATAACATCTAAAGCTTTTTCTTTATTTTTAGCATTTTTGGGTATTACTAAATAATGATTATTAAACAATGTTCCTTTATCTAGTAAAAAACTTTTTGATGTTTCTGGAAACTCTTTTGTCTCGATTTTTGAGTTAACTTTATTTATAGTATATCCCATAGTAAAATCTATTTCACCTATTGAGTATAATAAATCTAGTTTACTTTCTGACTCTGGATATGTTTCTCCTTTTCTCCATAAATAAGGCTTTAGCTCATTAAAATAATCCCAAACAATTTTTAATTTTTTTTCTAACCCTTCGTTTGAAATATTTTCAATATTTTCATATCCGAGTATATCTATAGCTATATTTCTTACAAAAGCACTTCCTGTAAAATTAGAAATACTTGGATAAGTAAATTTTCCTGGATTATTAATCACATAAGTTTTTAAACTTTTATAATCATGAAATGGAATTTTTTCTTTTTTTGAATCATATATAAAATTAAATTGTGCCTCTCCAAATGGAATTTCAAGTCCATCTATAGGCTCCCCAAAATCTTTAACTTTTGTACTCTCTTTAATTATATCTTTATTTTTTATTCTGGATAAAATATCTTTTTCAAGGACATCTGTATCTTTTAAAAGCTTAAAATTTTCTCCATTTACCCATAAAATATCTACAACTCCATTTTTTTTCTGGGCTTTTTTCTCTATTACAAGCTTATTCACTATATCTTTTACATCCATTATAGGTACTCTTTTTAATTTTATTTCATCTTTTTTTAAAACTTCTGGTGCTACTATATCATCCATAAAGACGTTAATCTCTTTTGCACCACCCCACATATATATATTTACCTCTTCTACTTTTTCTTTATTACATCCAAATAACAATCCCGAACAAAATAATAAAATCAATTTTTTTCGAATATTTTTCAAAACATCTCCCTCCAATTTCTATAATAAATAAAGGAGGATTTTGTCCTCCTTTATTTATTATAATTTATTTATATTTTTTTGAAACAATTTTAGTAATTATTGTTAATCCAAAAAATATTAGTGATGCTATTATAGACATTTTAATTGCTGTTTTTATATCTCCAGAGCTCACTGCCCCAGCCAATAAAATAAAAACAGATGTCCCTGGTAAAATAAATATTGTTGATAATAAAGAGTATTTTACAAAGCTTATTGAAGTTAATCCATAAACATAGTTTTGAATTCCAAATGGAAATATTGGTAAAAGTCTTGTCGTTGCCAATATAAACCAATCTTCTTTTTTTACACCTTCATTTATTTTGTTAAAAACAATTGTTTTTCGGAATTTTTTTTCTATTCCATTTTTAGCAATATATCTTGCTATTAAAAATGATAAAGATAGTCCTATACTAGCTCCTATCATTGTATAAACAATTCCCATTATAGGTCCAAAAATAACTCCACTTGTTATTCCTAAAGGAACTGGTGATAAACAACTTATTGTTACTAGTACATAAAGACCTATATATATAATTGGTCCTAACATTCCAAAACTATTTATTAAATTTTCAATTTTTTTTCTATCTTTTAAATATTCTAAACTACCTAATTTATACAATATAAAAAATCCTAAAATTAAAAGAGAGACTACTACTATCAATTTAACTAATTTATTTTTTGATTTCACATTATTCTCCTGTTTCAACTTTTACTTTTCCCTCTTTCGCAGCATGAGACCACTCTATCCATGAACCATCATAATTTTTAGCTACTGGAAAGCCTAACAACTCTTTTAATACAAATGTTGTATGAGCTGATTTTGCACCAGATTGGCAATATGATATAATTTCCTTACTTCCAACTACACCTTTATTTTTATAAAGATTAAATAACTCGCTGTATGATTTCAGAGTTTTATCCTCATTTAATGTTTCAGTCCACTCTACCCAAACACTTCCAGGAATTCTTCCTTTTTCTGATGCTCCTTTTTTAAGTTCTGCACCTATAAACTCTTTTCTTGATCTTCCATCAACTATTACTTTATTAGGGTTTCCAATAGCTAGCTGAACCTCTTCAATTGTTACAGATGTATTTTTATCTTCTTTATTATCAAATTTAAAATTACCTTTTTTCTCTATATTTGTTTTACCAAATTTTGTTTTTATTCCAGTCTCTTTCAATGCTGAGTATCCACCATCTACAATTTTTACATCTTCCATTCCATATAAATCTAATATCCACCAAAGTCTAAATTCATCTAATCCATTTCCAATTAAAAGTAATGTAGAATCCTCTGTTACGCCCATTTTATTCAGTTCTACTTCTAACTCTTCTCTTGAAGCTCTCATTCCTACAATATTTCCATATCTTTTATCTTTAGATTCCATATCTGGTCTCCATATATTATATGAACCATCAATGTTGTTTGCTAAAAATTTTGCTGGCATTCTTACATCAATAATTACCACATTTTTATCCGTTCTTAACATCTCTTTTGCAAATTCTGGACTTACAAGCTTATCTGATCTATACTGCTTATAATCCTTTCCTAGCATAACCGTTGTATATAACAGCATACATAAAGCTAAAATTTTTTTCATTTTCCCCCCTGATTTTTAATTATCTAATTATTTAATACCCTTTAGTATTTTATCTTTAAAAAAAATAATTGTCAATCTTAAAAAAATATGAATTTTTGATTATTTTTGGTATAATATGTTATATTATATTTGTTTTTAGGGGTGATTTTATGAAGCAAAAGTTTTTATTTTTATTTTTCATACTTTATATTACTACTTTGAGCTCTACTTCGTCTCTTTACAAATCTTTACATTTAAAAGACAAAATGAAATACGATGTTTTTAAAAATGCTGTGAAAGGTGCTTCTAAAATAAAAGGAAAGCAGTTTCAATTTTTAACAATTATCGATTTTACAAAACCATCTACAGAACCTAGATTTTCTGTAATTGATTTAAAGAAGAAGCAACTTCTTTATTATACATACGTTTCACATGGTAAAAACAGTGGTAAAGTGAGTGCTACAAAATTTTCAAATACTCCAAATTCATTCCAAAGTTCTTTAGGATTTTTTACAACAGATACAAAACCATATATTGGTGATTTTGGTTACTCTCTTCGATTGAATGGTTTAGAAAATCGTTTTAATTCAAATGCTTATGATAGAGCCATTGTTATTCACGGTGCTGAATATGCATCTAAAAAATATATTGATCAAATGGGATTTTTAGGTAGAACTCTTGGATGTCCTGCTATTCCTACTGAATTATCAAAAGAAGTTATAAATCTTTTATCTGATAACTCTATAGTTTTTATTGCTGGAAATGACAGTAAATACTTAAAAGAAAGTAAATTTATAAATTGATATTAATGCTAAAAGAGGAGATTATTTTAATCTCCTCTTTTTAATATAAAAATATTTATTAATATTGATTTATCTCTTTCAAATAATTTTCATTACTTTTCATAAAATTTTCTACTGATAATTCAATTCCTCTATTTAAACTAAATTTTAGAGTTCCCTCTTTTTTTATTCCATCTATCTCAACTACAAAATCATGTTTTACTCCTTTTAACTCTATAACTGATTTTCTATTTTTACTAATTTTTTTTGGTTTTTGATTTAAAATTGTTATTGTTATATTTTTACTCATATCTTTATCAGTATAACTATTATTAACTATTAATGTGTGCTCTTGTCCAAATCTATAAAGCCCTCCACTTACTAGTATAACTAATAAAAAAAACAAAATAACTCCTATATTTTTTTTCATAAACTTTTCTCCTTTTTAACTCTACCTCTTCTCCATTCATGCATCACTAAAACTAAAGCTATTATTCCATAAGATATAAAAACTCTGAAATATTCCCCTATCTGGGCTGAACCCATCAACTCTTTTCCCGCCACTGGAGATATTATAAACATTAGATGAAATAAAACTATACCTGTAATTGCATTTGGAATACTTGCTTTTACAGCTGATGCTCCTCCTATTAATAGTGCTGCTATTGAAAACATTCCTATCTGCTCATGACTATTATAAGTGTTCATTGTTCCTATATTTTGAAGATATATAATTTGACCAAATCCTGCTAGTACTGTTGATATTACAATTGCTAAAATTCTTGTTTTTTCAACATCTATTCCCGCTGATTTCGCTATTTGAATATCTTGACCAACTGCTCTCATATCTTGCCCTAATTTAGTTTTTCTAAACCAAACTATAAATAAGCAAAGTAAAACTACAATTAAAAATGTTGAAACTGGTATTTTATGACCAAATATAATGGGTTCTAATATATTATCTAAACCTCTTCTTACTCCTCCTAAATCTATTGCATTTCTTATTCCACTTCCTCTTGATAATATCAATTTTGGATTTGATATTTTGATTATACTTCCCATTCCATAAAGAACAACGAGCTGATATATTCCATTCATAAATAAACTTAAAATCATAGATGTTATCATCTCTTTTCCCTTTGCTTTATTCAATATAGAACCACTAAATTTTCCTAAAACAACTGCTATTGGTATTGATATTATCATAGCTAAAAATACTCCTTCAGGACCTACAACTCTCCATTCAGTTATAAATATCAATGCTATTTGACCTGCCATTGCTCCTAAAACTATTCCAAAATTTAATCCCATTCCAGCTATTATCGGTATAAGTAAAGAAAGTACTAAAAATAAATTTCTAGTTAGTCTTAAAATCATCTCTTGAACTAAATAATGAACTGTTAATTTTGAAACTGGAATTATTGCTGCTAAGAATATCAATATAAATATTGGAACTATATTTTTCTCTAAAAATTTTGTTAATCTGTCCATTAGTTAGCCCCTCCTTTTCTTGTTAAAGCATATATTATCATTCCATTTGAAATGATCACTCTTATTGTTTCTGACATATCTGTTTTTACAATTCCATTTATTACTACTGGAGTCATCGTTATCACTCCTTGAAAAAGAATTGTTCCTATAACTACATTAAAAACAGATGCTTTGTTTATTGAAGCTCCCCCTATCAATATAGCTGCTATAGCTGGAAATGCCATATAAAATGGTGCTAAATAAAGTTGTATAAAACCGAAACTTTGTTGATATACTATTATTCCAATCGCTGCAATCATTGTTGACATAATAACAGAATTTATTCTTATTTTATCAATATTTACACCAATAGATTTTGCAAATTTTTCATTTGAACCCACAGCTTTCATTGCAAGACCATTTTTACTCTTAAAATACTCTCTTACTAAAAATGCTATAACGAAGAAAAATAGTAACTCTCCTATATAACTAAAATTTCCACTTTCTGAAAATATTTTTCCTAAAATTTTACTCCAGTATGATTCAACACTTATGGTTGTTCTTAATCCCTCTCCTCCATAAGCCCAAATCATATCCTGCTTTTTAAATGGAAGTATTAGCCACATAATACACATAAGAGCTACTGATGAAAACCCTACATAAGTTGCAATCATCATTTCTCCACCTTTAACTTTATTCAAAATATATCCATATCCATATCCAAAAATTATTGAGATTGGAAGTGAAATCAAAATTGCTCCTATAAATCCAAATATTCCCGTAAAACCAAGTTCTATACTAATAACTGCTGCAAGTAGCCCTGCTTCTATTCCAAGTGGCATACCAAAGTTTAATCCTGTTCCACCTTGAATCATAGGAATTAAAGATAGTACTAAAATTATATTCATTCCAACTCTCACAAATGTATCTTGAAATGCTGATTTTAAATCTATTCCTACAAAAGGTGCAATTGCATAAAGAGATATTAAAAATATCGCTATTATAACTCTTGGTAACCCTATCTCTTTTATTTTTTTTAACATTTCTTAGCTCCTTTTACACCCGTCATTAATTTTCCAAATTTTATCAAATCATCCTCTGGAGATAAAATTCCAGCTACTTCACCCTCGGTAATGATAGCTATTCTATCACATACAGACCTTAACTCTTCTAACTCTGAAGAGGTTAAAATTATAGTCATTCCATTTTCTTTATTATATTTTTTTAAAGTTTCTAAAACAATTTTTTTAGCTCCAATATCTATTCCTCTTGTAGGTTCTGATATAAATAGTATTTCTGGATTCATTGTAAAAGCTTTTGCTAAACATACTTTTTGTTGATTTCCACCACTTAACTCTCCAACTTTTTGATTTCCACCCATACATTTTATTTCTAATTTTTCTATATAATTTTTAGCATTTTCTTCTATCTTTTTTTCATCAATACTATTTAAAAGTCCAAAATATTTTCTTTTTAAAAAGTTATTTTGAATATAAATTGATGGATAAGCTATGTTCATACTAATTTCCTCATCTAGTATCAACCCCACTTCTTTTCTATCTTCTGATACAAAGCATATACCTTCTTCTAATATTGATTTTGGATTTTCAGAATTTAGTTTCTTTCCTTTATAAAAAATTTCACCTTTAGATGGACAAAGTCCCATAACTCCATTTGCTATCCCTACTTTTCCTTGCCCAGCCATTCCTCCTATCCCTAATATCTCACCTTTTTTTATCTCTAAATTAAGATTTTTTATTCTTTCTCCAGGCATATTTACTTTGAAATTTTTTAATTCTAATATTGTTTCAGAGTTTTTATCTTCTCTAATCTCTTTACTTTTACTATTATCTATCTCTCTTCCAATCATCAATTTTGTTATTTCATCTACATCTGTTTTTGAGGTTTCTAGTTCATTCATCATAACTCCATCTCTTAAAACAATAACTCTATCTGAAACTTCCATTATTTCATCTAATCTATGAGTTATAAAAACAATTGCAATCCCTTCACTTGCTAATCTTTTCATTGTTTTTAATAATATCTCTGCTTCTTGCTCTGTCAACACCGCTGTTGGCTCATCTAGAACTAATAATTTTGTGTTTGAACGTTCTATCTCTCTTGCAATTTCTGTAAATTGCATATGAGCAACTGACATCTCTTCTACTTTTGTATTAACATTTAAATCTATTCCTAAATGTGATATTGCTATCTTTGCTCTTTTTTTATTTTCTTCTGAATTCAATTTACTAATTCTTTCTCCAAATATCTCTTTTAAACAAGATTTTTGTAAACTTTCTCTGTTCAAAACTATATTTTCTGAAGCCTTAAATCCTGAAATTAGGGAAAACTCTTGATGTACCATTCCTATTCCCGCATTTAAAGCATCAAAAGAACTTTTGAAATTTACTTTCTCACCATTAAAAAACATATCTCCATTATATCCACCTGTCTCTGAAATTACTGACATCCCAAATATAATTTTCATAAGTGTTGATTTACCTGCTCCATTTTCTCCAACTAATCCTACTATTTCCCCTTCATTTATTGTAAGATTTATATCTTTTAAAACAATATTCTCTCCAAAATTTTTAGATACATTCGACATTCTTAAAAGTTCTTTTTCCATCTATAACATCCTCTCCCTTTAGCATTTTTAAAAATTTAGCCACTAGATATAAATTCTAGTGGCCAATAGTTTCAATTTATTTTATTGAAAAATATTTTTCTGGAACTTCTAAATCAGTCATTTTTAAATATCCTTTTCCTAATACATATGTATCTTGATAAATTAAGTAGAAGTTTTCTCTTTCTATTCCTTTAACATCAACATAGCTACTTCCATTCCATTGTGCTCCTGGAGTATTTTTGGCTAATGCTACTTTTAATGCATCAAAACTATGAATTTCAGCTTTTCCAGCTAGAACTTCTTTTGCTAAATCAACTAGAGATAGAGTAACTGAGAAATTATATGAATAAGCCCAAGTTCCCATTCTTCCAGATGCACCTTTATCTACTACTGTTTTTTCTACTTTTTGTAAAATTTTTGGCCAATTCCCTTTTTCATCTTCAGTAAATTGAATTCCTAAAGCTCCTGGATACCCCATTGTAGGTGATGGTAAATCAGCTTCTACAAAATACCCCCCTAAATCTGCTACTCTTTTTAATAAAGGCTCTGTGTGTGCATCATTAGTTGCAAAGAATGCTGTTTTAGCTCCATATTTTTTTATCCAATTTGGAACTTGCTCTAATATATATTGTTGTGCTCCAGCTACACCTACATCACTAACTGGATCTGGAGCTGTCATCTCTATAAATTCTAAACCTAAATCCTCCGCTGCTGATTTCATAATATTTCTTCTTTTTGATAATAACTCATAACTCATGTGTCTAGGAAAAGATATATGCATAAATTTATTTGCTCCCATCTCTTTAGCAGCTTTTACAATTAAGTATCCTCTTGCTATATTATCTGGATTAACAACTAAATCTGAAACTTCTCCGATCATTTCTGGATCTTCGTGTGGAGAGTTTGCTATTAACAATATATCCTCTCTTTTTTCTCTAATTCTTCTAAATGCTTCTACTGTTCCTGGAATAGCTTCAGCTACAACTATCGCTTTCATTTTAGGGTCATCTGCTAAACTTACCATTTGAGATATTGTAGTTTCCATCTCTTGCATAAAGTTATCTGGATATGTTACATGAATAATCTCTCCACCTTTATCTCCTGTACCGTATAATTTTATTGCTTCTTCAGCACCTCTCAATCCATCTTCAGATTGTGACACTGTTCCTGTGATTACACCAATATGGTAATCACTTTGTCCAAAACTAACGCATGAGATTATAAAACCAATTAATAATAAAAGTAATTTTTTCATATTTCCCTCCCAATTTTTTTATTTTTTTGTTTTGAATAATATATTTCAAAAAATAATATTTTAAAAATATATTTTTAATATATAGATATTGATTATATATATAGTTAGTATTATTATAGATTTTAAATTTTGAAACGTACTATTTTTTTACTACTTTATACTTGTAAAAAAAACAAAGAAATAAAAAAAACTGCAAACTTGCAGTTTTTCAGTACACTCTATTTTGCCAAATCGTATATTGCTTGAACATATATTTTCAACCAAATATCCAATTTTTCGATTTCTAAATACTCATTTTTTTGATGCATATTATCTTCTTGATCTTTTAGTAAAGCACCAAATGCTACACCATTTTTTACTGCTCTAGCATATGTTCCACCACCTATAGATATTGGTTCCGCTTCAGAATCACCAGTAATATCTTTATAAATATTCATCAATGTTTGAACTAAGAAACTATCTTTAGGAACATATAATGGATTTTTTTCTGATCTTACTGAAATTTTTAAATTCATTTCATCTGTTCTTTTTTGAACC
>JBOFLW010000222.1:0-5192 GCA_051658065.1 Cetobacterium sp. | reverse complement strand
AATCTGTAGAAAAAACTGAAAAAAAAGCAAAATAAATATTAGCCACCTTAATTAAATTTAGTCGTATAGAAAATAGAACCTCCTAAGGATTTAGGAGGTTCTATTTGTATTATTTTAATTTTTTCCAAATTTGCTTTTTTCCAATTAATCCTGTTTTATCTAAACTGCCTTTAACTACAACAGTATCAGAATCTTTAAAAGAGATAGAACAATAGTATGTTTTACCATTTTCAGGATTATAGATAAAACCATTCTCAAATATATTTTTATTAGAATTATATGTAAAATCACTAACAAAATTGATTCCAACTAGAGGTCTAGATTTTAAATTTTTATCAGGATTAGCTGTATCTAATTTTAACTGCCCTGCTAATTTATGAGATTTATCATATGTAGGAATAGTTAATTCTTCTATTTTACCAAAATATTTATGTTCAATTTTATAAAATTGAACAACTATTTGATTTCCGTTACTAGCTTTTTCAGTTATCCATTTACCTGAAATATCCTGTTCTTTTGAAAATGTAAAGCTACTAAAAAATAAAATAAATAACAAATAAATTTTTTTCATTTGAATCCTCCGAATATTTTTCAGTTATTATAACACGTGTTTTTTTAAAAAACAATAAAATTAAAAATGAAAAAAAATTTTCTTTGTATACGTTTTTTAAAAAATTAATTTTTTAAATGATATTCATTCATTAAATAAATTTGATTTGTACCATATAAAAGGTTATATTATTTTAAGCATATAAATTTTTGAATTAATAAAAATTAAGATACAGGGGGAGAGAATGAAAAAGAAAATAGTTTTACTTAGTGCTCTTACAATTTTTTTAGGAATGAATTTAGAAGCTAAAGCTGATAAAAATACTTTGATAATAGCTCAGGGGGCAGATGCAAAGGTTTTAGATCCACATGCTTCAAATGATCAACCATCATCAAGAGTTGCAGGACAAATATATGATTCGTTAGTAAAACAAGATGCGAATATGAATATAATTCCTGGATTAGCTGAAAGTTGGAAGCAAATTGATGATACAACAATAGAATTCAATTTAAGAAAAGGTGTTAAATTCCATAATGGAGAAGAGTTAACAGCAGATGATGTAAAATTTACTTTAGATAGAATGAAAGCTTCACCTCAAGTATCTCACATAATTGGAGCTGTTGAATCAGTTGAGGTAGTAAATGATTATGTTGTTAGAATAAAAACTGGAAAACCTTTTGGAGCTTTATTAAGCCATTTAGCTCATACAGCTGCATCAATCTTAAATAGAGAATCAGTAGAAAAATTAGGTGGAGCATATGGTCAAAATCCAGTAGGAACTGGTCCTTATAAGTTTGTTAGTTGGCAAGCAGGAGATAGAATTAATTTAACAGCAAATCCAGATTACTATATGGGAAAAGCTCCTATTGAAAAAGTAGTATTTAGAAGTATTGTTGAAGGAACAAATAGAACTATAGGTCTAGAAACAGGAGAAGTAGATGTAGCTTATGACTTAGAACCAGTTGATAAAGGTATGGTTCAAGGAAATTCATCATTAGATTTCGTAGAAGAACCATCACTATCAATGGCTTATATAGGATTTAACGTAAATAAAGAATCTTTAAAAGATAAAAGAGTTAGACAAGCTGTATCTTATGGTATAAATGTTCAAGATATAATAGATGTAGCTTACCAAGGTTCAGCAGTAAAAGCTAATTCACCAATAGGACCAAAAGTATTTGGATACAATCCAAATGCAAAATCTTATGAGTTTAATCCAGAAAAAGCAAAAGCATTACTAAAAGAAGCTGGATATGAAAAAGGGTTAAAATTAAAATTATGGACAAACGACAATCCAACAAGAAGAGATATAGCTGTAATTGTTCAAGATCAATTAAAGCAAATTGGAGTAGATGTTACTATTGAAACTCTTGAGTGGGGAGCATATTTAGATGGTACTGCAAGAGGAGATCATGATATGTTTATATTAGGATGGGTTTCAGTAACAGGAGATGCTGATTATGGATTAGATCCATTATTTAACTCTGCAAATAAAGGTGGAGCAGGAAATAGATCGTTCTATACAAATCCTAGAATTGATGAGTTATTAACAAAAGCTAAGAGCTCAACTAATCCAGAAGAGAGAAAAAATTATTATTTTGAAGCACAAGAAATTTTACAAGAAGATGCACCTATATTTACAATAGCTTACACTTCACAAAATATAGGAAAACAAAAAACAGTTCAAAACTTTAAAATGCATCCAGCAGGACATCATAAAGTTTACGGTGCTACTAAAACAAAATAAATATTAATCACTTTAGAAAGGAAACCATTCTTTGGTTTCCTTTCTAATATAAATAAAATAAGGGGGTTCACAGAATGCACAAGTATATATTAAAAAGAATATTATTGTTAATACCAGTACTGTTAGGAGTATCGTTTCTAGTGTTTACAATAATGTCCTTAACACCAGGGGATCCAGCCCAACTTATATTAGGAGAAAGTGCTCCAAGAGAAGCCGTTGCTCAATTGAGAAACGAAATGGGATTGAATGATCCTTTTATCGTTCAATATTTAAGATTCGTTAAAGATGCTGTAGTGGGAGATTTTGGACATTCTTATACAACTGGAAGAGAGGTTTTTGGAGAGATATTTTCAAGATTTCCGAATACATTGATTTTGGCAGTTTTAGGAATAATAATAGCTGTATGTATTGGAATACCGCTTGGAATAATTTCAGCAACTAGACAGTATACTTTTATTGATAGTGTAAGTATGATTGGAGCATTATTAGGAGTTTCAATGCCAGTGTTTTGGTTAGGATTAATGTTAATATTAACATTCTCTGTTAATTTAAGATGGCTACCATCTGGTGGATTTGATGGGTTAAAAAGTTTGATTTTACCATCAATAACTTTGGGAGTTGGATCAGCAGCTATAATTACTCGTATGACTAGATCTTCAATGCTTGAAGTTATAAGACAAGATTATATAAGAACTGCAAGAGCTAAAGGTGTAGCTGAAAAAGTTGTAATAAATAAACATGCTCTTAAAAATGCATTAATACCAGTTATAACAGTTGTAGGATTACAATTTGGTGGATTATTAGGAGGAGCTGTACTTACAGAATCAGTTTATTCATGGCCTGGTGTAGGTAGAATGATGGTTGATGCCATTAGACAAAAAGATACACCGACAGTTTTAGCAGCGGTAATATTCTTAGCTGTAACATTTAGTATTGTAAACTTAGCTGTAGATATACTTTATGCATATGTGGATCCAAGAATAAAATCGCAATATAAATAGAGGAGTGAATAAAATGGCGACTACAAAAAATGAAAGCGTAGGAAAAAAAAGAAGCCAATGGGCAGAATTATGGAAAAATTTAAAAAGAAATAAAATGGCATTGTTTGGATTATTTGTTTTAGTAACAATAATCTTATTAGCATTATTTGCAGACCAAATAGCAAACTATGACCAAGTTGTAATAAAACAAAATTTAAGAATGAGATTAAAACCACCTTCAGCTCAAAACTGGCTAGGAACAGATGAGTTTGGAAGAGATATTTTTGCAAGGCTAATACATGGAGCAAGAGTTTCTTTAAAAGTAGGAATATTAGCAGTAGGAATAGCTATAATAGCAGGAGGATTCCTAGGAGCTATAGCAGGATACTATGGTGGAAAATTAGATAACGTAGTAATGAGAATAATGGATATTTTCTTGGCTGTACCTAGTATACTTTTAGCAATTGCAATTGTATCAGCATTAGGACCAAATTTAGTTAACTTAATGATAGCCGTTAGTATATCTTCTATTCCAAGATATGCAAGAATAGTTAGAGCATCTGTTTTATCAATAAGAGACCAAGAGTTTATAGAAGCGGCAAGGGCTATAGGAGCAAGTGATGCAAGAATAATATTTAGACATATCATACCAAACTCTTTAGCACCAGTAATTGTTCAAGGAACTTTAGGTGTTGCAGGGGCAATATTAGCAACAGCAGGACTAAGTTTTATAGGGCTAGGAATTCAGCCACCAGCACCAGAGTGGGGATCAATGCTATCTGGGGGTAGACAATACTTAAGATATGCTTGGTGGGTTACAACATTCCCAGGAGTTTCAATAATGATAACAATTTTATCACTAAATATTTTAGGTGATGGTCTGAGAGATGCTTTAGACCCAAGATTAAAACAATAATTACAATCAGGAGATGAACTTAAATGGAAAATTTATTAACTATAAAAAATTTATCAATAAATTATGAAACAAATGATGAAAAAGTTTTAGCTGTAACTAATTTAGAAATAGAATTAAATGAAGGTGAAACTTTAGGATTGGTAGGAGAAACAGGAGCAGGAAAAAGTACGACAGCATTAGGAATAATGAGACTAGTTCCAAATCCACCTGGAAAAATATTATCAGGTGAAATAGTATTTGAAGGTAAAAATTTATTAACTCTTCCTGAAGATGAAATGAGAGCAATCAGAGGAAGAGAGATAAGTATGATTTTCCAAGATCCAATGACATCACTAAATCCAGTTTTAACAGTTGGAGATCAAATATCAGAAGTTATACAGATTCATGAAAAATTATCATTGAAAGATTCGATGGTTAAAGCAAGTGAGATGTTAGAGCTGGTTGGAATACCTGGAAACAGATTAAATGATTATCCACATCAATTTTCTGGTGGAATGAAACAGAGGGTTGTAATAGCTATAGCTATAGCTTGTAATCCTAAGTTGCTAATAGCAGATGAGCCAACAACAGCACTAGATGTGACAATACAAGCTCAAGTATTAGATTTAATGAATGATTTAAAAGAAAAATTAAAAACATCAATGATTTTGATAACACATGATTTAGGAGTAGTTGCTCAAGTTTGTGATAAAGTAGCTATAATGTATGCTGGAGAGATTGTAGAATCAGGAACATTATACGATTTATTTGAAAATCCAAAACACCCATACACTCATGGTTTATTTGATTCAATACCAAATTTAGATGAAGAAGTAACAAGATTAAAACCAATAAAAGGATTAATGCCAGATCCAACAAATTTACCTTCAGGATGTAGATTCCATCCAAGATGTCCTCATGCTCAAGAAGCGTGTTCAACAACAATACCAAAAACAACAAATGATAATGGACATAAAGTTAAATGTTTAGCTTATGAAGGAATAATAAATGTAGTAGAGC
>JBOFLW010000221.1:0-1131 GCA_051658065.1 Cetobacterium sp. | reverse complement strand
GATCTCAGGGAAAACTAATTGATCTCTTAATCCTAAAGAGTAGTTTCCTCTTCCGTCGAATGAATCCGCTGGAACTCCTTCGAAGTCTCTTACTCTTGGAAGAACTACATTTACTAATCTATCTAGAAAATCGTACATTTTCTCTTTTCTTAGAGTAACTTTTGCACCGATTGGCATTCCTTCTCTTAACTTAAATCCAGCTTCAGATTTTTTTGCTTTTCTTACTACTGGCTTTTGCCCTGTAACTATAGCTAAATCAGCCATTGCAGAATCTATTAACTTAGAGTTTTGAGTTGCCTCTCCAACACCCATGTTAATAACGATTCTGTCTAATTTTGGACATTCCATAACGTTAGATAAACCTAACTCTTTTACTAAGTTAGCTATTATCGTTTCGTTATATAACTTATGATATCTAGAAACGTATTTAGACACTTACGTTCTCCTCCTCTCTTATAAAGTTTCTCCAGATACTTTAGAGTATCTTACTTTCTTACCATCCACAAACTTGTATCCAACTCTTGTTGGTTTACCAGTTTTCTCATCAAATAACATTACTTTTGAAGAGAACATTGGAGCTGGTTTAGTTACAACTCCGCCTTGTGGGTTTATTTGTGAAGGTTTCATGTGCTTAGTTATCATGTTGATATTCTCAACTACAACTTTCCCTTTTTTAGGGAACACTTTTACAACCTTACCTGTTTTACCTTTATCTTTTCCAGATATTACGAAAACTGTATCTCCAGTTTTCACGTGTAATGTTTCTGGTACGAATTTAATCTTAGGTTTAGCCACGATTATTAGCCTCCTCTCTCAATTATATTACTTCTGGAGCTAGTGAAACTATCTTCATGAAGTCTTTAGCTCTTAATTCTCTTGCCACTACACCGAATATTCTTGTAGCTTTAGGTTCATTATTATTATTTAAGATAACAGCTGCGTTATCATCAAATTTAATGTATGATCCATCTTCTCTTCTTAATTCTTTTCTAGTTCTAACAATAACTGCCTTTACTACGTCTCCTTTTTTAACGTTTCCACCAGGTATTGCTTCCTTAACTGATGCCACAACAATGTCACCGATTCTACCGAATCTTCTTCTAGATCCACCTAGAACTCTTATTACCATAA
>JBOFLW010000220.1:0-2677 GCA_051658065.1 Cetobacterium sp. | reverse complement strand
ATCATTGGATGAGGAAATAACGGTTGAATTATATTATCAAAAGAGCCTAAAATATCTACTGCTCCTCCTATTTGTTGACTCATTTGAGCTGCATGTGCAACTACTACACTTCTTAACTTAGCCATTTTTATCCCCCTTTATGGTTATTATGTTCTAATTTACTATAGCATAACTGTTTTAATTTGTAAATTTTTATTTCAAGATAGTAAATATAAAAATAGTACCCTTTCCCTCTTTAGAAATAACATCTATTTTTCCACCACATTTTTCTACTAATTCTTTCACTATTGATAAACCCAATCCAGTTCCTGCCTTATTACTAGTTCTAGCTTTATCAACTCTATAGAACCTTTCAAATATTTTTTCTACCTCTTCTGCACCTATTCCAACACCATTATCTTTTACACCAATTTTATATCTACTTTTTGTTTCAATTATTGATATTTCAACTTCTGGATTTATTCTCCCACCATATATAATTGCATTTTCTACTAAATTTTTTAAAATTGTTAAAACTTTTTCAAAATCTAGTTTCAATTCAGAGTTTTTATTTAAAAGATTTAAATTATAAGTTATGTTAACACCACTACTTTTAATTCTTTCATTCAAAATAGAGTGTAATTCTGATTTTAACTTTTTAACTGGAATTTTTTCTATATTAACTATATTAGAACTTTCTATTTTACTTATATTTAAAAAATCTACTATAATATTCTCTAATTTATCAATGTTATTTTTTATTGTTTTTATAAATTGTATTTTTAAGGGCTCTGGTGCATCTTCTAAGGCTATTACATAACCTTTTATATTTGTTAATGGTGTTTTTAACTCGTGACTTACGTTGCTTATAAAAGTTTTTTGAACTTCTATCATTCCTTTCGTTTGAGTAATATCTTTTATTGAAAGTAAATATCTTTCTTCTTGGTCTAAATATTTTATATTCACACTGTAATATCTTTTTAATCTTAAAATATAGATTTCAGCTTTTTGATTCTGCTTTTCATTTATAGCTTTTTTCATAATATCTATTATGTCTAAATCTTTTATCAAATTCAAATAATTAAATTTATTTTTTTCATATAAATAATTTAACTTACTATTTTTTATTATAAGATCAAAATTCTCATCAAACAAACATATAGAAGAATCAATAGATGTTATAATTTGATGAAGAATTCTTTTTTCCCGATTTAAATTAATTATATTTTCTAAATTTTGCTTTTGCCACTTTTGAACAACATCCCAAAGATTTAATATCCAAGGATCTTTTTCAAAATATAAATTTTCACCATTACCTTTATCTTTTAAAAAATTTTCTATAATCTCTATTTTTTGATATAAATCTCTTTTTAAATATTTTTTATAAAATGCATGAATTGTAAAATTTAAAAAAGTAAAAAATAATAGTTCTGTAATCAATATTATTTTCAGCATTTTAAGTGTTTCACTATAATCTTTAGAAACTCTAACTATTACTTTTTCTCCCTCTCTATTTAACCTTTGAACAGCATAATAAGCCATTTTTTCATCTGAGATACTACTTTTTCTTATATCAAATCCTGAACCTAATTCTTTTACCTCTATAACTTCTTTTCTATCACTATGATTTTCTAACTCTTCCTCTTTATTATATTTTCTAGAATCATAGATAACTTTTCCATCTAACTCTATTATATTAAATCTCATATCTGAGTTTTTAAAAATTTGTTGATAATCTTTTTTACTGTACTCTTTTATTAAGTTAGATATGATAAAAACATTTTCTTTCAAACTATTTTTAGCTCCATCTTTATATAGATTTGATAAAAACGATATATTTGTAATTACAAAAATAAACTCTATCATAATTATAAAAAATAGTGCAATTATCTCTTTTCTTCTAATCTGTATCCAACTCCTTTAACTGTTTTTATGCATTCTGTTAAAAATGATATTTTCTCTCTTAGCTTTGATATATAAACATCTACAGTTCTATCTCCAGAATAATAATTACTTCCCCAAACTTTATCTAATATTTTTTCTCTGCTCACTACAATCCCTTTATTCTTTACTAGTAAAAGAAGTAAATCATATTCTTTTTTAGAAAGTTCAACTTCAATTCCAGAATTTGTAACTAAATGTTTATCTTCATCTATCTCTAACTCTAAAAACCTATTTCTTATTTTTTTATTTTTTTCTTGTTGATTTAATAATTTTTTACCTCTTAATAATAACTCTCTTGGATCAAATGGTTTTTTCATATAGTCATCTGCTCCAACTTGAAGACCTTTTAATACATCCTCTACCTCTGTTTTAGCTGTTAGCATTATTATATAAGGAGTTCCATATTCATCTTCCATCTCTTTTACTATTTTAGTAAAATTTATTCCATCTAAATTTGGAAGCATTAAATCTAATATTATTAATTCATGTTTCTCTTTTTTTAAATATTTTAGTCCCTCTAATCCATCAGATACTACTGTTACTTTATACCCCTCTTTTGTAAAATAATAATTAATTAGTGCTTGTATCTCTAAATCATCTTCAACTACTAATACTTTCATAATTATCTTCCCCTTTTAGTTTTTAATTTCATTATATCATAAAACAAAAAAAGATGTCCTATTTTGATTAGGACACCTTTCAACATTATTTAGCTGGAACAAACCCTTCGTCTGCAACTACTTTTTGTCCATCA
>JBOFLW010000219.1:0-1255 GCA_051658065.1 Cetobacterium sp. | reverse complement strand
TATTAATAAAATTTAAAAATAATTTAGGTAGAGGTGCAAACGAAAATAGTAGCTCAGTGGAGTTTTGACAAAACTTTGAAACTGATTGAAAGGAGAGTTTGCCGAAATAAAGATTGTGTCAAAAATCTTTATTGGGTATATGGAGAACATCTATATAACTGTCATTAGTTAATCTAATGTTGTGCTAACCAGAATTTGTATATTGAGATTATTCATTTCTATATTAATTTATAGTTATTCTTATGACCTATTACAAACCTACCAAAATTAATTTGGTAGGTTTTTTTTATTAAATATTAAGGGGTGGTTGATATGTATTTAAACAGAGTTAATGATATTTTTAGTTTTTTAGGACCTGTAACAGATTTTTTCTGGGAGTTTCCTAGAAATTTCCAACTTTACAAAAGTATTCCAATAATTGGAGAGTTTTCTCTCGCTATTTTACTATTGATGGGATGTGGAATCTACTTCACATTGAAATTAAAATTTGTTCAAATTAGATATTTTAAAAGAAGTGTCGAAATTTTAAAAAAGAAACACGAATCAGGTGTTGGAATCTCTCCTCTTGCTGCATTTCTTTTAAGTAGTGCAACTAGGATAGGCCCTGGAAATATTATGGGTGTTACTGGTGCTATCCTTACTGGTGGACCTGGAGCACTTTTCTGGATGTGGGTTAGTGCTGCATTTGGAATGGCAACTTGCTTTGTCGAGGCAACTCTATCTCAAATTTTTAAAGAGAAAAATGGGGAAGACTATGTTGGTGGAATAGCTTATTATGGTAGAAGATTACTTAAAAATAGTAAATTGGTTGGATTCTTTATCGCTGCTGCATATATCTTCTATGCTCTATTTACTCTACCATCTCAAGTTTTCCATATGTTTACAGCTTTTGGCTCTGTAGTTAGTTTAGTAACTGGAGAAACATATGCTAGAACTGATAATGTTTATATTATAATAGGTTTAGCTATAATTATATTTACAACATTTATAATTTTTGGTGGTATCAAAAGAGTTACTGCTGTTACAGATTATATCGTTCCATTTATGGCGGTGGCATATTTCTTAATTGCTGCATTCCTAATAGTTTTAAATCTTGATAAAGTTCCTTTCTTCTTCATATCTGTGTTCGGTGAAGCTTTCAATCCGAGTGCAATATTTGGTGGAGCAGTTGGAATCGCTCTTCAACAAGGTATCAAAAGAGGGCTTATGTCAAATGAAGCTGGTCAAGGAACAGTTACTATGGCTGCAGCTGCAG
>JBOFLW010000218.1:0-2573 GCA_051658065.1 Cetobacterium sp. | reverse complement strand
ATTAACTCGTTATTAGCATCAAAAAGTTCTACGTCTAGTGCTAACGCTTGGAACTCTTTTAATAGAACCTTAAATGACTCTGGTAGATCTGCTTCTGGCATCTCTTCACCTTTTACAATCGCTTCATAAGTTTTTGTTCTACCTGTTACATCGTCAGACTTAACTGTTAACATTTCTTGAAGTATATTTGAAGCACCATAAGCTTCAAGTGCCCAAACTTCCATTTCTCCAAGTCTTTGTCCACCAAATTGTGCTTTTCCTCCAAGAGGTTGTTGTGTTACTAATGAGTATGGACCTATTGCTCTTGCATGCATCTTATCTTCAACTAAGTGATGAAGTTTTAACATATACATTCTTCCAACTGTTACTGGATTATCAAACTTATCTCCAGTTCTACCATCAAATAATGTAACTTTACCTTTTCTTGGGTATCCTGCTTTTTCTAAATAATCTTTTACTTGCTCTTCTGTAGCTCCATCAAATACTGGAGTTGATAAATATGTTCCACCATTTAATTTACCCATTGCCATTCCTAAGTGAACCTCAAGAACCTGTCCAATATTCATACGCGAAGGTACTCCTAATGGGTTAATAACAACGTCTAAATGTGTACCATCAGCTAAGAATGGCATATCTTCTGATGGTAAAACTCTAGAAACAACACCTTTATTTCCGTGTCTTCCTGACATTTTGTCTCCAACAGTTATTTTTCTTTTTTCTGCAATAAATACTCTTATAGATCTATTTACTCCAGCTTTTAATTCGTCTCCGTTTTCTCTTGATAATTCAAGAACTTCAACAACTGTTCCTTTAGAACCATGTGGCATTTTTAAAGATGTATCTCTTACATCTCTTGCCTTTTCTCCAAATATAGCTCTTAAAAGTTTTTCTTCTGCTGGTGGCTCTGATTCACCTTTTGGTGCTGTTTTTCCTACTAATATATCTCCAGGTCCAACTTCAGATCCTACAACTATTATACCTCTTGAGTCTAAATTTTTTAATGCTTCTTCTGATACATTTGGTATCTCTCTTGTTATTTCTTCGTCACCTAATTTTGTATTTCTAGCTTCCACTTCATATTCTTCAATATGAATAGATGTAAATACATCGTCTTTTCTTAATCTATCAGATATAAGAATCGCATCCTCGTAGTTATAACCTTCCCAAGGCATAAATGCCATTAGAATGTTTCTTCCAAGTGCTAAATCTCCACCTTTTGTTGCTGGTCCATCTGCAATTACTTGATTAAGCTCTACTTCTTGACCTAAACTAACTAATGGAGTTTGATGTAAACACATTGCTTGGTTTGATCTCTCAAAATTAAGTAATCTATGCTTATAACTTTTTCCTTCTGCATCTTCTATTATAATCTCTTTTGCATCAACATAAATTACTTTACCAGTTGCTTTTGCTGAAATTACTGCTCCAGAATCTACTGCTACTTTTCTCTCAAGTCCTGTTCCTATGAAAGGTGCTTCTGTTCTTAAAAGTGGTACAGCTTGTCTTTGCATGTTTGATCCCATCAGTGCTCTGTTGGCATCGTCATGTTCTAAGAACGGTATTAATCCTGCTGAAACTGATACTACTTGCTTTGGTGATACATCTAAGTAATGAACTTTTTCTCCTGGAATATGAACTATTTCATGTCCGTATCTACAAACAACGTCATCTAAAAGTTCTCCATTTTGTCCAAGCTTTGTATCGGCTTGTGCTATGAATAATCCTTCTTCTTCATCCGCTGCCAAGTAGTGAATATTATTAAAGTCTGCTATTCCATTATCTACTTTTACATATGGTGTTTCTATGAATCCATAAGAGTTTACTTTTGCATATATTGCTAAAGATCCTATAAGACCTATATTTGGTCCTTCTGGTGTTTCTATCGGACAAATTCTTCCATAATGTGAATCATGAACGTCTCTTACTTCGAATCCAGCTCTTTCTCTTGAAAGTCCTCCAGGTCCTAATGCTGATATTCTTCTTTTATGAGTTAATTCAGCTAATGGGTTTGACTGGTCCATGAATTGAGATAATTGACCTGAACCAAAGAAATCTAAAACTAATGCATTTAATGGTCTAGTGTTTAATAATGATTGTGGAGTTAACGTTTCTACATCTTGTATAGTCATTTTCTCTTTAACCATTTTACCCATCTTAGATAATCCAGCTTTAATTTGCATTAATAAAAGTTCTCCAACTCCTCTAACTCTTCTGTTAGATAAGTTATCTATATCATCAGTATGTCCTTTTCCGTTATTAAGAGAAATTACATACTTTATTGTTGCTAATACATCCTCTTTCGTTAATAATATTTCATCTTCTGGAAGATTTATCTTTAATCTCTTGTTCATTTTGTATCTTCCAACTGGTTCTAAATCATATCTTTGAGGATTGAAGAACATCTGTTTTATTAAAGATCTTGCTGAATCAATTGTTACTAAATCTCCAGGTCTTAATTTCTTAAATACCTCTGTTACAGCTTCTTCTTTAGTATCTCCAGTGTCGTTTACTATTGTATTTGCAAATACTTTATCTTCTGGCTTTACTTCCCAAACTAAAATGTTTTCTATTTT
>JBOFLW010000217.1:0-1333 GCA_051658065.1 Cetobacterium sp. | reverse complement strand
TATTGCAACCTTATAAATAAGGCACTCCTTCTCCCGAAGTTACGGAGTCATTTTGCCGAGTTCCTTAGAGAGAGTTATCTCGCGCCCCTTAGTATACTCTACCTACCCACCTGTGTCGGTTATGGTACAGGCATTTATTATTTCTGACGACATTGCGAGCTTTTCTTGGAAGTATGACATAGACTGCTTCAATGCCGTAGCATTTCGTATTCACGCCTCAACTCAAAACGTTTTCTCCGTTTCTCATCATCTCGAACGTTTAAACCGGTAAAACCAATATCCGGCCAGCTTAGCCTTCTCCGTCCCTCGATATCAACAATAAATGGTACGGGAATATTAACCCGTTATCCATCGACTACGCTTTTCAGCCTCGCCTTAGGTCCTGACTTACCCTCCGCGGACGAGCCTTCCGGAGGAAACCTTGGGTTTTCGGGGTATAGGATTCTCACCTATATTTTCGTTACTCAAGCCGACATTCTCACTTCTGCTTCGTCCATATCCGCTTCCGCTAATACTTCGACCTACAACAGAACGCTCCCCTACCGATATATTTCATATATCGCACAGTTTCGGCAAATTACTTAGTCCCATACATTTTCGGCGCAGGTTTACTCGATCAGTGAGCTATTACGCACTCTTTAAAGGATTGCTGCTTCTAAGCAAACCTCCTGATTGTCTATGCACTCCCACCTCCTTTACCACTTAGTAATTATTTAGGGGCCTTAACTGGTGCTCTGGGCTGTTTCCCTCTTGACAATGAAGCTTATCCCCCACAGTCTCACTGGTAAACTTTCCATCTAGTATTCTTAGTTTGCAACGATTTGGTACCGAATTACCAGCCCGCATACGTAACAGTGCTTTACCCCTAGATTCTAAGATTTACCGCTGCGCCTAAACGCATTTCGGGGAGAACCAGCTAGCTCCGAATTCGATTGGCATTTCACCCCTAACCACAACTCATCCGCTGATTTTTCAACATCAGTCGGTTCGGTCCTCCACTTAGTGTTACCTAAGCTTCAACCTGGCCATGGTTAGATCATCCGGGTTCGGGTCTATAACCAGTGACAAACGCCCTATTCAGGCTCGCTTTCACTATGGCTTCAGCATTCTCTGCCTTAACCTGCCACTACCTATAAGTCGCCGGCTCATTCTTCAACAGGCACGCAGTCAGACGTTTTAGTCGTCCTCCTACTGATTGTAAGTTTATGGTTTCATGTTCTTTTCACTCCCCTCCCGGGGTTCTTTTCACCTTTCCCTCACGGTACTATTTCACTATCGGTCATTCAGGAATATTTAGCCTTACGAGGTGGTCCTCGCTGATTCACACGGAATT
>JBOFLW010000216.1:0-1627 GCA_051658065.1 Cetobacterium sp. | reverse complement strand
TTGGATTTTTAACATCTCCTCCAGAATATCCAGAGATTACATCTAAAACTCCAGGGACTTTTTCCATATCAGCTTCAGTACACCAGAAACATCCTCCAGCTAAATAAGCTGTCTGTACGGCACTAAAAGATATAGAAGATATTAAAACTGTTCCTAAAAGTACTGTTAATTTTTTCATAACATCCTCCTAAAATATTTTTTTTACTCTATATCGACCGTTATCTCATTACGTCTAAGAAACGGCAGCGTCCAAGGCGGGTCATATCCTAAACTTCTCGGAGCTGAAATCTGTTTAATGTTATTTTTTCTACACCACTCTTCTAGCTCTAAAGTTTTTAAATTTATTTTTTTCTCAGTCAATAAACCAGAATAAGTTAATACAGCAACTTTTTTAGAAGGTATCTCTTTTATAGAAATATCCTTATCTAGTGGTTTTGGTAGAGTTTCAATAGTGTATTTTTTTGGCATAGTAAACTGCATAGACCAACTTTCTCCAACTTTTTCTTGAAGAACAGGAGCAGTCATATTAATTTTTTCACTCTTCTCTTGGAGAACAGGTGCCGTCATACTGATTTCATCTTTACTCGTATTTTCACCAAAAATATATTTTGCAAGTTTTTTAAATCCAGCATTTGTTGCATAATCATAGCCACCAGGAACAGTAACCTCAGCTACAAGAGTAGAATCCAGTTGACGAATCTCAATATCTTTATCTGCAGATATCAAAGTATACCCAGCTTCTTCAGAGGTTCTATAACCTACAATAGAACACGCTGTGAATATGAATGAGCAAATTATAATTTTAATCATTAAAAATAATTTCATGCTAACATCTCCCTATTTTTTAAAAATAAAAACCCCTAATCTTTAGCAAAACGAAAGAATAGGGGTACTATTTTCTGTTAAGTATAACCTTAACCTATTATACATAATGAGTTTATTTATTCCTTTAAATGAGAAAAAATTATTTAGAAATTAGAGCTAATCTCTCTCTAACTGTATCGATAAACCAACTTCTATGCTCGGGATTATCTTTTATATCTAAGTTGTCAACATTGATAACAAGAAGCTCTGATAGGTTGTAGCTCTCAAAGTATTCGCTATAGTTTTGGTTTAGATTTTCCCAATAGTTTTTCTGAACTATCTGCTCATAATCTCTTCCTCTTCTCTGAATCTTTGTGATAGCATTATCAACAGTAGTTTCTAAATATATCATCAATTTTGGTTTTTGAAGATGCTCTAACATATTGAAAAGTAGCTCTTCATAGATATCGAACTCCTCTTTTGATAAATCTCCATCTTCCATCAGCATCTTTGCAAAAATAACATCTCCATAAATACTACGGTCCATAACACAGCCACCTAATTTTTCTGCTGCTTTTATCATCTCAAATCTTTTATTCAAGAAAAATACTTGAAGTGGGAATGAATATCTTTTTTTGTCATAGTAAAACTTATCCAAAAGTGGATTGTTTAAAACAGGTTCTCTGAAAAAGTGAATTCCAAACTCTTCAGCTAAAATCTCTCCTAAAGTACTTTTTCCAACACCTACAACACCATCTATACAAATAATTCCATCCATTGAAGTCTCCCTTATTTTCATGTCTTTAAAATAATTTTTGTAATA
>JBOFLW010000215.1:0-3086 GCA_051658065.1 Cetobacterium sp. | reverse complement strand
GTCATAATTTAATTATGCGTTGATTGCTGTAATTTTTATCTCAGTGAAAAGTTGTCTATGACCTTTCTTTCTGTGATATCCAGTTTTTGGCTTGTATTTGAAGTTAACAACTTTTACTCCTTTACCTTGCTCTACAACTTCTGCTACAACTTTAGCACCTTCAACAACAGGAGTTCCAACTTTAACCTCTCCATTGTTTGATACTAAAAGAACATCCGTTAATTCTACAGTCGTGTTAACTTCAGCATTTAGTTTTTCAACTCTTAATACTTCACCTACTGTAACTTTGTACTGTTTTCCACCAGTTTTTATAACTGCGTACATTCTAACACCTCCAAAAGTATAAAGATCGCTAGATTCGGTTGCTGACGACCTTATCCAAGCTTAATCTACCGTTTATATTATCATTTTTTTTATATTTTGTCAACTTTTTATTTAAGCCATTCTTGAGAAATTGGAGACCCACTTCTATAAGTCGCAACCTTTGTAGCTTCTCCTTTAGCGTTATAATATCTCCATTCTCCATTAGGTAATCCAGCTGATAATTTTCCTTTTTCTCTAACTTGTCCATTATCCCAATAAGCTACCCAATTTCCATTTCCACCGTTAAAATTCTCTTGATTCATTATTTTTCCAGAATTATCATACCAAGTCATAGGTCCAGATATTCTTCCTCCAGAATAAGTTACTCTAGAACGAATATTTCCTGTATTTCTGTAATATGTTTCTTGAACACCTGATTTTACTCCATTTGAATATGGTTCTTTCATTCCAACTCTTCCAGCTTCTGAATACCATACTTTATATCCATCTAATTTTCCATCTCTGTATTCTTCAGTATAGTGCTTATGTACACCTACAACAGCAGCAAATGTTCCTGTAAATGGTATGCTTGAATCTTGATTATATACTAATTTATTTCGAACTCTTTTTTTAGCTATATTAACTTGATCTACTCCATTTAGTTTTATTTCTGTAACTCCGCTTTCAGCTAAAGCCACATTTTGCTTTGTATGAATTATATCAGTCTGTGGTATAAATTGTCCCTCTTGAGTTGTTGATATATTTACATCATAAGCTTGCTTTGGCATTGTTGGTAGTAATATACGTTCTTCTTCACTTATATTTTTTTCTAAAGGAGTACATCCAATTAATGTTAGTAGCATTACACCAATTGCTATTTTCGTTTTCTTCATAATTACTCTCCTAGTTTATTTTTTTGTAAAAAATAAAGCCAAGGAATTTTTAAAATTTCTTGACTCATGTTTTTTGTTTTTGATAGGCATTAAATAAGCCGGGTTTTGTATTTGTCAATCATTTATCTAGAGCTATAATTGCTTATAGCTTCAAGCAACTTACCCTGAGAGAGGACGAGCAGCCCCTTTTACTCTCCTATTTAGCCTTGCTCCAAAGGGGGTTTACCAAGCTTCTTTAGTCTCCTAAAGAACTGGTGGTCTCTTACACCACCTTTTCACCCTTACTACTCAAAAGAATAGCGGTCTATTTTCTGTGGCACTTTCCTTAAAGTTTCCTTTAGTAGCCGTTAGCTACCCTTCTGCTCTGTGGAGCCCGGACTTTCCTCTTACTAATGCAAGCGATTAACTCTAATACCTATCTTGAACTAAATCTATATTTTTTCTTTTTTCTTTTTACCTGTATTATTCTAATATATAATAGTAAAATTGTCAATAGTATTCCTGAAATTATCTTTGTAAGTAGTGGATACTGTACTAAAAAATTACTTTCCTCTTCAGAATTAGACTTTATTATTAATATCTCTTTTAATCCATCTATTAAATTTAATGCAAGAATCTCTTCATTTTTATCAGTTAAATACTCTTGTGAATTATCTAAAAGTAGTGATAAATCTGATGATAACTCTTCTGGATTTAAATCTTGAGATATTTTTATTTGAACTTTTAAAATTCCATCTTCGTGTTCTTTATTTTTTATTAAATTTAAAATCACCGTTTCTTCTTGACTTTCAGGTTCAAATCCCTCATTATCCTCTAATGTATTTAGATAAAGGTTTTTTCCAGTTTCTTTTTGAAACAGTTCTATTGCAGTATTAATCTTCTCTTTATTCTCCTCAGAAAAAGTTTCTCTATAATCATTTATTTTTCCAAGGACCAGAGTAGAAAAAATTATTGTCATAATTGTAACTTTTTTTAGCATACTTAACTTTTTCTCCTTAAATTTTTTGAAAAATTGGACCATCATTAAATATAGTGATATCTACTTCAAACTCTTTTTTTATTAACTCTTGAATCAAGTTAGAAAATATCCATTCACTTTCAAAGTGCCCTATATCAATCAGTGTAAAGTTTTCTTCTCTTGCATCCATAGCTTCATGATATTTAACATCACCAGTTATAAGAACTTGTGCACCCATCTTTTTAGCTTTCCTCCAATATGAAGCTCCAGAGCCACTGACTAATGCTATCTTTTTTATCTCTTTTAACTCTTTCGCTTTCACTAAACTTATACAATCTAAGTTTAACTTTTCTTTTAAGATGTTTGATAGTTTTTCTACTGATAAAATTTCATCTAATTTATAAACTCTTCCTATCCCAAACTCTTGACCTTTTTTTTCAACAGAATCTAAAATTTTACCATCTTTAAATCCCAATATTTTTTCACCTAAAAAATCATTTAAACCAGATACTCCTGAATCTAAATTTGTATGCATTGAATAAACTGCTATACCATTTTCTATTAATTTTATTATTT
This sequence comes from Cetobacterium sp., assembly GCA_051658065.1. GTDB lineage: Bacteria > Fusobacteriota > Fusobacteriia > Fusobacteriales > Fusobacteriaceae > Cetobacterium_A. The sequence goes on along the minus strand of JBOFLW010000215.1, from coordinate 356 downwards.
TTTTCCCAGCTAAGTTATCTTTAGTTATGCTTTTCAAAGGTTTAAATATAACTGGATGATGCGTTATTATTAAATTAGCACCAACCTCAATAGCTTTATCTATGACACTCTCTGTCAAATCCAATGATAGCAATATTCCATTTATATTTGAATCTCTTTTTCCAACTTGTAGACCTACATTATCCCACTCTTCTGCTAAATAAAGTGGAAATTTATCTTCTAAAAAATTAATAAGTTTACTCAGTTTCATATTTTTAAAGTTCTTCCTCCTCCTAACGAAATCTTAGTTAAAGATTCTTCGAAGATTTTTTCTCCCTCTCCTCTTTTTAAATCTAGAGCATTTTCTATTTCAAATA
>JBOFLW010000214.1:0-12990 GCA_051658065.1 Cetobacterium sp. | reverse complement strand
TTTTTTCAACTTTTTCCTCTTTTAAAAGTCTTCCCATAGCTCTTTTAAAAGCTTTTTTACTCATACCAAAGTATTCTTTTATTGATTCTGGAGAACTATTGTCATTGAATCTAAAATGAGTTTTTAAAACTTTCATCTTGTCCATTAACTTCTCTCCATCTTTATCCATTTGAACGAAAGCTAACTCTCTCATTGCTAAATCTAGCTTTCCATCTTCTCTAACTCTTATAACTCTTGCTTCAATTTCTTCTCCTATAGTAAATTTTTTAAAACACTCACTTGTAGGTATTAATCCATAATATCTATTATCTACTGCTACAAATATTCCAACTTCAGGGTTTATTCTATAAACAGTTCCTTCTACAAAATCATTTTTCTTATAATCTTTATTAGGCATTAAGAAGCTATATATTTTCATAGTTGCTGATAATCTACCCTTACTATCCTCATATATTCCAACTAATACTTCGTCACCCTTTTTAACTGTTCCATCCATTTGAGCATAAGGTAGTAATAACTCTTTCTTTAATCCCCAATCTAAGAATGCTCCTAATTTTTGATTTACATCTGTTACATAAAGCTTTCCAATTGTTCCAACAGTTAAAGCTGTCTTTCTTAATGTAGCTGTTAATCTATCCTCAGAATCACTATATATCATTACATCTAATTCATCACCAATTTCTAATGTTTTACCCTCTATTTCATTATTTGGTAGAAGAATGTTATCTTTTGCATCTCCTGTTCCAGCATCTAAGTGTGCACCTTTACTACTGAAATTATTAATTTTCATTGCTTGTCTTTTTCCTACTTTTACCATATCTCGTCTCTCCTTGCTATTTTTCTTCAAATAGTTTCTAAATATAAATAATCTTTTAATTTATACAAAAATTTTATACTTTATTTTTACAAATTTTAATATGATATTATACCACACTTTCTATTTAGAAGAAAGAAATTTGGATTTTTTTATTAAAATTTGATTTAAAATAGTTTTTTATGATAAACTTCATAGTGTTAGTACAATAAGAAAAACTCAGGAGGGGCTATGCTTAGAATTTTACTTTATGTTTTTATTATTTCTTGTGGATTTTTATTAAACAAATACAAACTTATTCCTTTAAAACTGAAAAACAAAACTAGTATTTTACAAACTATCTCTTTATTCTTTTTGTTAGCAGTTATGGGGTATAAAATTGGAAGTGATGACAAAATAATTAGTTCATTTCCTACTTTAGGATTTACTGCTTTTGTAATCTCTATTCTTTCTATTCTAGGAAGCATTCTTTTTACAAAATTATTTTTCATGAAAAAAGGAGGAAAATAATGATTGGAATTCTAATCTCTATTTTAGTTGGTATCATAGTTGGTCTTTTTTTTAATCATCCATTTTTAGGAACTTATTCTAACTCTTTTATTGATTTAGGTCTTTGTTTATTACTTTTCTTTGTTGGAATTGATATTGGAAACAACTCAAATATTTTTGAAAGCTTAAAAAAATATGGAAAGAAAATATGGTTTCTTCCAATTTCTACAATTATAGGTTCTCTTTTGGGAGGACTTTTAGGGTCAATTATTCTATCATTACCTATAGGTGAAGGATTAGCTATTGCATCTGGACTTGGTTGGTATTCTTTATCTGCTATAGAGTTATCTAAAATAAGTGCTGAACTCGGTAGTATTGCATTTTTGAGTAATGTTTTTAGAGAAGTTTTAGCTATTTTAACTATTCCTACTATTGCTAAATCAATTGGTGGTTTTGAATCAATTTCAGTTGCTGGGGCTACTGCTATGGATACTTTGCTTCCAATTATAAATAAAAGTAACTCTTCTGAAATTTCAGTTATATCTTTCTTTTCTGGAGTTGTTTTAACTATCTCTGTTCCAATACTCGTTACATCAATTGTTAATATTTTTAATTTATAATAATAAAGACGCATCTTTTTAGATGCGTCTTAAAATATTATTAAATCATATATATCTTGTGTTCTGTATGGACTTGCTAATTTTAATTTTATATTATCCCAAACTTTTGTAAACATCTCTTGTTCCATATCTTTCAATTGATTATAAACTTGATTTTTATAAAGAATATCATCTCCACATTTTTTTATTGCATTTAACATTTCAGATTTAATTCTTTTAAAATTTTCAGAATTTATATTAATCAAACTATAATAATCAGCTAACAGCTCTTTTTCTACACAATGTTCTAGAGTTAATATCTTCCTAACAACTGTTCCTAAATATCCAATAGTTAAGCTTCTACTAAACATACCTATCCTTTCACCTTCTACTTCAATAAACGGTAAAAATATATCTTGATAATGATAGTCTTGAACCGATTTTGTAAAGAACAAAAAATTCGAGAATATTGTTTTCTTTTTTACCTCTTTTTTTAAAAACAATTTATCAACTTGATAAACTGCTCCTACATGTGGAAATAGTGAAACGGTTAAATCTTCAGAATGACAAAAATTAACTATATTTTCTTCATAAACTTTATTAGCCTTTATCCTTTTTATAAAGTAGTCAGCTTCATAAAGTTCTTCTGTTAAATTATCTATTTTAAATAGAGCATTAAAAACTTTATTATTATCTAATAAATTGTCTTTGCTGTTAATAGATAATTTTCCTAATAAATTGTCAAATTTTGTACTTTTCATGAAATTTTTTACAAAACTATCATCAACTTCAGGTGAAATTTCAGTATTATTAGTAATTAATAATGTATTATTATCTTTAATAACTTTACCTTTTTTTAATTCTTTCAAGAAAAATGATAAATACTCATTTTTAAATTCTAAAAAATACTGTTTTTCAATATCATCTAAATTTAATTTTTCTAAAATTTTATCATAATTAAAAAAGTCTAATAAATTTATTATTCCATCTCTATTTATTCCTACCGCATTCCATGTACAAGTATAAGGAATGAAACCTCTCTCCTTATCAACCATTATACTTACAAATTGAGCTATTCCCCCTCCTAGTGAATGACCAGTAATTGATATTTTTTCTTTTGGTATTTTGAATTCATCATACAACTTATCAAACACTTCTAAACCATTATAAAATTGTAAAGGTTTTATTCCTAGCCCAATCTTCAAATCATTTTCTATGAAGTCTTTATAAGCATCTTCTAATGGATATTTTTCACTACCTCTATAGGCAATCACATATCTATCATTTTTAATATTTTTGAATACAACACTATAGAAACCTGTAGAGTTTTTATCTAAATCAGATGCTCTTTTAGTGTCAACATAAAATATCTCCCAATTTTGAAGAATATCTTTAAAAAAATTATAAAATAAATATCTTGTTTTTGAATTTGAAAAAATAAATCCATCACTATCTAATTTTAATGAGTTATTCTCTCTATAAATTTGATCTAAATTTTTCTTATAATCCTCTTCTGAGAAATTACAATACGATAGAACACTTAATAGTAAGTAGTCTTTTGCTCTTTGCATTATCTCACTTCCAAATAGTTTAAATTTTTAACAAGGATAAAAATAAGTACGTTGTACCCATTCCTAATGCTGCACCAATAATTGTTTCTAAAACAGTATGTATTTTACCTTCTACTCTAGATTGTAAGACTAAAATTAATAAAAATAGAGATAAATAAAATACTCTCACATCATCTGTTAAGAAAAAAATTCCTGTAAATAATGCTCCACCAAGAGCACTATGTCCACTTGGAATTCCTCCTCTTAAAGGAGTTCCTTTTTTAAATAAACTCTTTATTGATATTACTAATATTACTAAAAAAATCATTATAAATATAATAACATTAGCATAAGATTCTTTTAATAAATCGAAGAAATTTGCAAATTCTCCTGAAATTCTTTTATGAAATATTAAATAACCAACTATGATTGCGTTTGTAGCTGCTATAAATACTGCTCCTGCGCCAACATCTTTTGCTCTTTTTGCTAATAAATTATAATCAGGAGAAACTAAATCTACAAAACTTTCAATTGCTGTATTTAATAATTCTGCAGTTAAAACTAAAGACATACTTAATGATAAAATCATCAATTCCGTTCGGCTAACACCTAAAAAAATAGAAAGTATTAGTACACATATTGTACAAAAAGCATGAAACTTCATATTTCTTTCTGTTCTAATTGTTTCTATTATTCCTTCAATTGCCACATTAAAACTCTGTGTTATATCTTGTTTAGTTCTTTTTTCCATAGTTCCTCCTATTTTTTTAACTTCTAGTATGTCCAAATTTCCCTAAAATTTCCTCTTCTCTAATTCTCATCTCTTTTTTGTCCTCTTCTTCTATATGGTCGTACCCTAAAAGATGAAGCATTCCGTGAGTTAATACATAGAAAAATTCTCTTCTAAACGAATGATTGTACTCTTCACATTGCTCTTTTACTCTATCTAAAGATATTATTATATCTCCTAAAGTATCATAAGGTCCAATCATATAATCTTCTGTTTCATGATAAGCAAATGATATTACATCTGTTGGTTGATCTTTATCTCTGAAATCTCTATTTATTCTTTGAATATCTTCGTTACCCACTAAAGCTACGGACATATAAACTGGTTTTTCTGATTCGAATTCATCATTTAAAACCTCGTGTATATATTCTTTTACCTCTTCCTCTTTTAAAAACTCATCATAACCTTCTATCTCTAAAGAAAAATCTAAAACTACTTCCATTTTTTAACTCCTCACTATTTTTGTCCTGGATATTTTATTCTTACATGATGAATACTCATCAATACTTTTGTAAATGTTTTTATTATTATTTCAATCTCTTTAAATGTTAAAGCTGCTTGTGATAACTGATTTTCTTCTATTTTAGAATTTATAATCCTTCTCAACATATTTTCAATTGTTATTGGTGTTTTTTCATCTAAAGATCTAACTGCTGCTTCTATAGAGTCTGCTAACATTATTATTGCGGATTCTTTACTTCTTGGAATTGGTCCACCATATTTAAAATCATCTTCCATAACACTAGAATCAAGCTGTTTTGCTTTATTGTAAAAATAAGCTAACATTGTTGTTCCTTGATGTTCAAACATAACATCTCTAATCTCTTTTGGTATTTTATACTCTCTTCCCAATTCGTTCCCATCTTTAGTATGTGACGTAATAATTAAGGTACTTAGAAATGGAGATATTTTTGAATGAGGATTTTCTCCACCCTCTTGATTTTCTACATAAAACTTAGGTCTTTTCATTTTACCGATATCATGATAATAAGATGCCACTCTAGCAAAAATAGCATTTGCTCCTATCGCTTCTGCTGCTGCTTCTGATAGAGTCGCAACCATCATAGAGTGATGGAAGGTTCCTGGAGCTTTCATTGAAAGTAATTTTAATAATGGATGAGATAAATCTCCTAATTCAAGTAATCTAAATGTTGTTAAAATATTGAATGTTCTTTCAAAATATGGTAATACAGCTATTGCTATCATACCAGATAATAATCCTGATAAAACTATCTCTCCACTTTGTAAAGCTACCAAATGCTTTTCTCTTCCAATAAAATAAGTTAATAATAAATATAAAAAGAACTTTGTAACAGCCAACTTCATTCCCAAAGCAATTAGTTCTTGTCTTGTCGTTACTTTTTCTATTAAATAAGACCCCATTAAACACACTAATAACGTTACAATTATAAATATTGGATCATATCCTATTATTGGAAATAAGAAACTCATTGCCATTAATGCCATTACAAATGCAAACTCTTTAACAAAAAGTATTCCCATTAAAAAGAACATTGTTTCAAATGGTATTAAATATATATGGTCTGGTTTAATAAATCTATATGCTAAAAATCCAATTGTATAAATCAAAAATAAACTTCTATATATATTTTTATTCAATATATTATTTTTAAATTTATTTGCCAATAAATGATAAAATATCACTGTTAAGATAATCATATATAAAAGATTACAAATTGAAAACCATAAAGTCTTTTTATATGAATAAATTCCAACAGCTTCTAAAAGTTTAGATTTACTCTCTGTTATTATATCACCTTTTTTAACAAGTAAAGTCCCTGCTTTTATATCTATAATTTGATCATCTATTTGAACAATTGTTTCTGCTATTGAATTTTTAGTTTTTGTTTCATCATATATATAATTTGCAGTTAAAAAATTTTCAATAATTTTTTTATCAAATACTGGTAGTTCTAAAAACAATTCATCATTTGGTGGTGAAATTGTTAACTCACCTTTCTCTCTTATAACACCTGTTGCATAAGCTTTTGTTAAAAAACTTATCACTCGTTCTTTTGTTTCTAAAAGATTTTTTTTATTTAATTGTGTTAAATCTGTAATCAATTTTGATGGAAGTTGTTTTCCTATTACATCCTCAACTTCATCTAGATACAACTTATTTTTTTTAAAATCTTTTTTTATAATCTCTTCAAATAATTTTTCTGCAGCTGATATATATATAGTTCCTGCTTGTGGAACATAAATATATTCTTTTTTTGAACTTTCCATTAATTTTTTTATAATTTCTTGTTTTTTATCTCTATCATTGAAAAGAACACTTTTTGGAGAATATATATCTTTTATTACAACATCTCCAACATCATATTTTTGCTTGTTTCCCATATATCCATTTTTTGATGTTGTTACTATTAAAATAATCATCAGTATTAAATAAAATATTTTTTCTTTTAGATGATGATCTTTTGTATATAACTCTGCATCATCCGAGTTTTTTTTATTGATTTTAAAAGTTAAGCTTAATCCAAATAGCTCAATTTTCTTCATATTTATTTACTCCTTTTAAGATTTAGAAATATCTTTTAATACATCTTCCATTTTAAGTATTTTTATATTTTTAGTTGGAATTGCATCTTTAAAATATTTTCCATAGGTTTTTGTTATTACTCTATTATCTAATATTGTAATTATTCCCTTATCACTTTTACTTCTAATTAATCTTCCAATACCTTGTTTAAATTTTATTACAGATTCTGGAATTTGATATTCAACAAAAGCATTTTTATTTTGTTGAGCTATATTTTCTATTATAGCTTCTGTTATTGGATCACTTGGAACTTTAAAAGGTAATTTAAATATTATAACAGAGCTCAGTTGATCTCCTTTTATATCAACACCTTCCCAAAAAGAATCTGTACCAAATAAAACTGGATTTTTTAAATTTTTATACATCTCTACTAGTTGAGTTCTTGGTGCTTGCCCTTGCATTAATAAATTTAATCCTGCTTTTTCTAGTTCATCTTTTATTAAGAAGTACATATAATTTAATGTTCCATAAGAAGTAAATAGTATAAAACATTTTCCAGAAGTTTTCAATATCAAATTTTTTAAAAATTCTTTTACACTATCATTAAATTTAGGATCACTTGGATTTAATAAATCTTTTGGTAAATAAACTTTCATCTGATTATTATAATCAAAGGGAGAATGAATTACTTTTTCTAAAGTTAATTCTTTTAATCCTATACTTTCTTTAAAATATGAAAAATCATTTCCTATAGCTATAGTTGCAGATGTAAAAATAATTTGTTTTAAATTTGAATATAAACTTTTATCTAATTCATTATCTATTTTTAATGGTGTAGCAACTAATTTTGAATTACTTTTTTTCCCATTAATATCTACCCAATAAATGAATTTTTCATCATCTAGTGAATTTATAAACTTAAAGTTTTGTAAAAAAGTATCTAATCTGTCAATATATCTTGAAAAATCACTTATATATCCCTCTTTATCATCTAACTCTCTTATTCTTCCTAAAATTGTTTTTACCTTTTTTAAATATGAAGACAAATCTCCTATAAATTCATCTTTTAAATTGTCTAATTGATTATAATATGGAGCTCTTTGAAAATCATTTTTTTTCAGTCTGTAAGTTATACTTTTCATCTGTCCTTTTGAAAAAATCTCAATTAAAAAATTAAAATAGCTTCTTCCAGATATAAAAAGATTTCTATGCTTTAATTTTATGTCATTTTGCAAATCAGATATAGTTGATTTTTTTCCATCATAATCACAATGCTCTAAGTGTTTTATTAGGATATCAAGACTTCCAAGCCCCTTCTTTTTAGATTTTTCTAACGTATATATCTGATTCATATTTTTAGTAAAACCATATTTAGAAACTTCATAAGAAAAATAATCCCTTGCTACTTTTTCCACATTATGAGCTTCATCAAAAACAACTAATTCATATTCTGGAAGAATAGAATACTCTGTATTAAATCCAATCTCTTTTCTTATTGCTAAATCTGAAAAATACATATGATGATTAGTTATTAAAATATCTGCTTTCTTTTTTTCATCTCTTGCTTTTAAAAAATAGCATTGAGATTTAAATTGACATTTATTTCCAACACACATATCACTTTCACTTTGGAAATTTTCCCAAATAATATAATCTACTTCAAATGGAAGTTCTGCTTTATCTCCAGTTTCTGTTTTTCCACCCCATTTTAAAACCTCTTTAAACTCTATTTTTTGATTTTCGCTATATTCGTCAAAATCAACAAAGTCTCCACTCGCTATATTATGTAGTTTTCTATTGCATAAGTAGTTTCCTCTTCCTTTAACTAAGATATAATTAAATTCATCCTTAATTACTTTTTTAGCTATTGGTATATCTTTATTTAATAGCTGTTCTTGTAAATTTATTGTATTAGTACTTATTACAACTCTTTTTTTATTTTTTATACTCCACTCAATTGCAGGAATTAAATATGCTAATGTTTTTCCTGTACCTGTTCCTGCTTCTACTATTACCTTCGTTTCTGTATTTAGACCTTTTTCAATTACTTTTGCCATATCTAACTGCTCTTTTCTATACTCAAATTCGCTAAATACGCCTGCTAAAAGACCTTTTTTTTCAAAATAAAGTTTTATATCTATTTTTACATTTAATTTTTGAACTAACTCAACAAGTTCATATAGCTCTGTAAGGCTGTTATCGACGATATATGCTGCTCCATCTAATTTCGTAGAATAGTTTGCCGCTACCTCCACCTCTCCATCAGTAGGATGCAAATGCTTTGACGAATGATTAAATATTATTACCTCTTCTTTTTTCATCTTTCTTAGAATTGTTGGTATTGTGTATTTTTTTGCTTTTGTTAAAACCTTTACATCTACAATTACTCCAAATTCATTTGGAATTCCTCTAAACAACATCTCTTTACCATTTTCTTTTTCTATTTCTATCTTTATCTTATTTATTACATCTAAAGATATCTTTTCTTCTATATTCATTTATTTCCTTTCTTTAAAATTATATTCTACTTTTAATATAATACTCTTTTTTTGAAAAAATATAAATTATTTTTTTTATTATCTTCTATTTTTGTGTAAAATATGATAAAATATGTTTAGTCCATTGTACATATTTGTGTCTCTTTTTATGCTTGCCTGTCAAATTGAAACACTTATACTAACATTGATAATCATATTGACATTGTCTATTATTTATGTTATCATAATATGAAAAATTTATTTAAAAATTAAAGGGAGGTTTTTGATTTGGCACATTCAAAATCAGCAAAAAAGAGAATATTAGTAGCAGAGAGAAACAGAGAGAGAAATCAAGCTGTAAAATCTAGAGTAAAAACTATGCTTAAAAGAGTATTAGTAGCAGTAGAAACTAAAGAGGTTGAGGCTGCTAACGCTGCTTTATCTATCGCTTACAAAGAGTTAGACAAAGCTGTTAGCAAAGGAATCATGAAGAAGAATACTGTATCTAGAAGAAAAGCAAGATTAGCTGCAAAAGTTAACGCTTTATAATTGATGCTATTAGAGTAAAACAGGGGATTTCCCCTGTTTTATTTTGTTTTTGAAGGAGGATTTTTATGATTAAGCTTATTGTATTAGATGTTGATGGAACTTTAACTGATGGAAAACTATATATTTCTAATTTTGGTGATGAAATGAAAGCTTTCAATGTAAAAGATGGTCTTGGAATTACACAAGCTATATCTTTAGGTAAAGAGATTGCTATAATTACTGGAAAAACGTCTGAAATTGTTAATAAAAGATGTAGTGAGCTTGGAATTAAAGAGATTCACCAAGGAATTAAAAATAAAATTGGAATTTTAGATTCAATTTTAGAAAAATACAATATATCTTATGATAATGTAGCTTATATGGGTGATGATCTTATAGATTTAGCTGTTATGAAAAAATGTAAAATAGCTGGTGCTCCTAAAGATTCTGTAGAAGAAGTTTTACAAATTTCAGATTTTATCTCTTCTAAAAATGGAGGAGAAGGAGCAGTTAGAGAATTTATTGAATATATTTTAAAAAAAGAAAATCTTTGGAGTAACGTTGTCAATAATTTTTCTCCAACAGAACAATAAAAAAATAGCTGAGCTTCAGCTATTTTTTTTTGAAAACATTACACAACAAAGATATGATGTTATTGGAACTGCAATTAATATTCCTATACTCCCAGCAAAAGCTCTCAGTATATCAGCTGCTACTGATTCAAAATTTAAAATTCTTATCAATGGAAATTGTTCTTTTTGTAAATAAATAAACAATGTAGAAAGTATACCACTTCCAATATATGCTAATATCAAAGTGTTTACCATTGTACCTATTATATCCTCACCTATTCTCATTCCAGAATCAAAAATTTCTTTTCCTGTTATACCAAAATCTCTATTTTTTAATTCTGTTAGTGCTGATGAAATTGACATTGATACATCCATTACAGCTCCCATACTTCCTAATATAACACCTGCTGAGATAATTTCTCTAACTTTTATATTCTGAAGTAAATTAGAGTAATTTAAAGCTTCTACAGAGACAAATCCTGTCATTGCCATATTATACGAAAAGTACATTGAAATTGTCCCTGCTACAACAACTCCTGCTACTGCTCCTAGTACTGCTACAACTCCTTTTTGGGTGAATCCTGTAGTTATAAAAATTGTAATTATAGAGCATAGTAATGCACAGAATGTAGAAATTAAAATAGGAGAATATCCTTCAGCTATCATTGGTAAGAATATATTATATATTATTGCAACGACAATAAATAAAGAGATTATAGCCTTAATTCCTTTTAACCTTGCAATCAATACTGTTAAAGTTATAAATATTAAAACTATTCCTAGCAGAGAATTTCTTTTATCAACATCTACTATATAATATATATTTTCATTTTCCTCTGTTACTTCTTTATATAAAACAATATTTTGATTTTTTTTTATAAAAATATTATATGCTTTTTCTAAATAGATAGGTGCTTGAACGATTATCTCTTTATCTTTGTCTTCACCTTCTAAAATTCTAACTCGATACTCTTCAATCTCTTTTATTCCATCATCTTCAGCATATCCACTTTCAAGAACATTTTCTAAATATAAAACTTTTCCCTTTATATATTCCTCTTCAACTTTGTAATTACTAATATCTATATCTTCTGAAAAAAGATTTATTGAAAATATCATCATTATAAAAATTAATATTTTTTTCATTTATGCTCCTTAATCCTGATATTTTTGTAAAAAAAAACGAGGAAAAGTTCCTCGCTTTAACTATTACTTTCTGATTCCTAACTTAGCGATAAGTGCTCTGTATCCTTCGATATCTTTGCTCATCATGTAGCTTAATAATCTCTTTCTTTTTCCAACCATTTTTAATAATCCTAATCTTGAATGGAAGTCTTTCTTGTGAGTTCTTAAGTGGTTTGTTAAGTGGTTGATTTGTGCAGTTAAGATTGCAACTTGAACCTCAGTAGATCCTGTATCTTTTCCATCTTTTCCAAAGTTAGTGATGATTTCTGCTTTATTAATAGCCATTTGTATTCCTCCTAAATATTTAATATCTAAGCCAAGGTTTACGGGGCTTAATCGTAAATCCTAGCATAGATTATAATTATTATATCATAAGTTTTATTTTTAGTAAAGTTATTTTACATTTATAAAGTTAATCTAAAACTGATTGAGAAGCTTTTAATTTTAACTCTTCTTTTAGCTTCTCTTCCTCTTCTTTTAAATCAACTATTTTCTCTTCAAGATTTTTTTCTTCTTCTAATCTTTCAACAGTTTCGCCTTTTAACATCAAATCAAGTTCTTCACCATTTATTGTTTCTAATCTAAGTAGTGCTTGAGTTATTGTTTCAAGTATATCTCTATTCTCTGTTAAAATCTCCTTTGCTTTTGAATAAGCATTTGAAACTAGAGATCTAATCTCATCATCAATCTCTTTTGATGTTGTTTCTCCATACATTTTTTGTTGGAACATGTCTCCTTCACGTGTTGCATCTAACATGATTGGACCAAATTTTTCACTCATTCCATATTTTGTAACCATTCCATGAGCTATTGCTGTTGCTCTTTCAATATCGTTACTTGCTCCAGTAGTAATATCTCCAAATACTATCTCTTCTGCTGCTCTTCCTCCTAATAGAGTTACAAGCTCTGATAAAAATTCATTTTTTGATTTCAAGTATCTATCTTCAGTTGGAAGAGTCATTGTATAACCAAGTGCTGCCATTCCTCTAGGAATTATAGTTACTTTATGAACTGGCTCTGTATTTGGTGATAATCTTTGAGTCATTGCATGTCCCACTTCATGGTAAGCTACTATTATTCTTTCTTTTTGTACTGCCATTCTTGATTTTCTTTCTGGACCTATAGTTACCTTTTCAGAAGCTTCTTCTAAGTCAGACATATCAATTTGTTGTCTTCCTGCTCTTGCTGCTAATATTGCAGCTTCATTTAACATATTTGCGATATCCGCTCCCACAAATCCTGGAGTTTTTCTTGCTATTATTTCAAAATCTACATCTGGTGCAAATGTTTTATTTTTAGAATGAACTTTCAATATTGCTTCTCTACCTTTAATATCAGGTCTATCTACAACAACTTGTCTATCAAATCTTCCTGGTCTCATTAAAGCTTTATCTAAAATTTCAGGTCTGTTTGTTGCTGCTAAAACAATAATTGTTTCTTCAGTACCAAATCCATCCATTTCAACTAAAAGTTGGTTTAA
>JBOFLW010000213.1:0-1028 GCA_051658065.1 Cetobacterium sp. | reverse complement strand
AAGTTCTTGTTATTCCAAGTCTCAGTCCTCTAGGGTCTACTTTTTGTCCCACAGTCTTACCTCCTTACTACTTTTCAGACACTGCCACAACAATGTGTGCTGTTGGTTTTCTTATTATATCTGCTCTTCCCATTGCTCTTGGCATGATTCTCTTTAGAGCTGGTCCGTCATCTATCATTATTGTTGATACTACTAACTTCTCTTCATCCATGTTAAAGTTGTTAGTTGCATTAGCAATTGCTGATGCTAGTGTTTTCTTTATAAATCTAGCTGCTTTTTTGTTAGTAAACTCTAACGTATCTAAAGCGTCTAATGCTGATTTTCCTCTCACTAAGTCTGCTACAAGTCTAGCTTTTCTCGGAGATAATCTTACGAATCTAGTTATTGCTCTAGCTTCCACTAGTCCAACCTCCTTTTCATACTCTCAATTTTATAAATTGATTATTTTTTCTTTTTCTTTTTGTCTACACCATGACCATAGTATGTTCTTGTTGGTGAAAACTCTCCTAGCTTATGTCCAACCATTTGTTCAGTTACGTGAACTGGTATGTGCTTTTTACCATTGTAAACACCAAAAGTTAATCCTATAAAGTTAGGGAATATTGTTGATCTTCTAGACCAAGTCTTTATTACCGCTTTCAAGTTTTCAGTAGCTACTGCTTCATCAACTTTTTTCATTAAGTGGTGGTCACAGAAAGGTCCTTTTTTTAATGATCTAGCCATTACCTATTAGCCTCCTCTCGAAAATTACTTTTCGTTTCTTCTTCTTACGATAAACTTGTCAGAAGTTCTTTTTCCTCTTGTTCTAACACCATGAGCTGGTTTACCCCAAGGAGTCATTGGAGATTTTCTTCCTACTGGAGCTTTACCTTCTCCTCCACCATGTGGGTGATCACAAGGGTTCATTACAGATCCTCTAACATGAGGTCTTCTTCCTTTGTGTCTGTTTCTTCCAGCTTTACCTAGTGAAACTAAGCTATGCTCAGAGTTTCCTACTTCTCCGATAGTTGCCATACATTCTCCGTGAA
>JBOFLW010000212.1:0-3533 GCA_051658065.1 Cetobacterium sp. | reverse complement strand
TTAATCCTCTATCTCTTAACTCTTTTTGCAGTTGAAGCATACCAGGAACAGGCTCAGCAAAATTTTCTAAAGATTCGAATAAAACCTCTTCAAATCTAGAGTATAAATTATTTATATCATCATCGTTATAATCTCTTCCGAACTCTTTAATCCATAACTCATTAATTCTTTTCATTTTTAATAAAGCTTTAATATGATCTATTTTAAGCATTCCCATAGGTTTTCTAGCTTCATCATAAGTTATATTAAGACCAACCTCTTTAAAAACTTTAATGAAAACCTCTAGTGGTGCAAAACAACCATAATCCACTGTAGTACCTGCCCAATCAAATATAACTGCTTTAATCTCTTTTCTCATTATTTATCACTCCCGAAGTATTTTTTTTTGATTAATTCATATAATGCTTTTACTATAAGATTAGTAGCAACAATTAGAATACCCATAGCTGCTGCCTTAGCTGAATCTCCAACTTCATCTAAATTTACCATTGCAATTGAAGCAAGAGTTGTTTTAGATGTGTATAGGAAAACAGCTGCTGAAACTGTTGTCATACAATTTACAAAATAGTATATAAAAATCTCACCAATAGTATGTTTTGTCATTGGTAGTGTGACACTAAAAAATGTTTTGTACCAAGGTACACCCATAGATAGAGAGATTATTTCAAACTCTTTATCTAATTTTTTTAAAGAGGTATTTGCTGTCATAAAAGCAACAGAGAAAAAATGAGTTATGTTACAAAATACTAGAATCCAAATCGTTCCATAGATAGCATTAAACGGATTCATAACTCTACCAAAAATTGGAAAATTGATATAGTTACTATTAAAGAAGAATATGTATCCAAGACCAAGAACCATTCCAGGTAGAGCTAATGGAACTATCGAAAAAAACTTTATAAAGTTTCTAATACTATTTAAACTCTCTGTTTTCAGACAGATATAAGCTGTGAAATAAGCTAATATAGTTCCAAGTCCTGCTGAAAGTAAGGCTATTAAGATAGAGTTTTTATAGAAATGAAAAGCTCCACCGTTAAAATCAAAGAATTTATAATTATTTAAAGAAAATTCGAAATTATATGGCCACATTTTTGAGAACGAGGCAACGAGTGCAACTAAAAATATAGTTAATATTCCGAAAGCTATTACTGAACAAAAGATTGAGAAAATTTTATCTCTTAAAGGAGATAGTTCAACTCTATATTTCATAGACTTTGCATTAAAAGTATCTCTTTGTTTTTTTTCAAAATTTCTTTCAAAGAAAAATGATATAATCGCAGGTAGGAGTAACAAAATACTTACAACAGCTCCACGACCTAGATTAAGCTGTCCAATAACCTGCTTATAGATATCTGTAGCTAAAACGTTATAGTTTCCACCCACAACTTTTGGAGCTCCAAAATCTGTAAAAGATAGAATAAAGGCTACAGTAGCAGAGGAAAATATAGCATATTTACAAGATGGTAAAGTTATAGTGAAAAACTGTTTTGTCTTACTACTTCCCAAAGTTTTAGCGGCTTCATAAAGACGATAATCACTGTTTTGCAAAGCCATAGACATAATAAGATATGCTTGTGGCAGTGTATATATAACTTCACTTATGATTATTCCAGTACTTCCATAAAGATTTATATCAACTGCCAAATTAGGAAATCTTCCAAAAAATCCAGTTGTAACAATTCCCATTCTTCCAAATAAGTATACAAGAGATATTCCATGCAACATAGTTGGAGCAAAAATAGGTAGTAGTATCAAAAATTTAAGAGCTGATTTAAATTTTAGATTACATCTAGCAACTCCGTATGAGTATATAAATCCAATTATTAAAGTTATAATTGTAGTAGAGATTGCAATTTTAACTGTATTTAAGAATGAACCAAGTACACTAGGACTAGCTAAGTAACCAATAAAATTACTTAATCCAATAAAGTTTCCAGCATTATCTTCCACTGATTTAAAACCTAAAAAAATGAGTGGGAAAAGTAGTGCTATTACAAAGAAGATGGCGATAAAATATACAAGAGTATCTCTAATTTTTTCAGAAAATAACTTTTCTGATTTTTTTAAAATTAAATCCATTCTGAATCACCACTTATATTTTTTTCAACTTTTAAAAAAATATGCTGATCTTTGTGGAGAGGGATATTTTTTATTTTGTTTCTACAAATATCAACCTCAATAAGTTTATTTGTTTTCATTACTTTTAGTCTGTAGTATGAGCCCATATATTCCCAAGACTCTAAAGTTCCAGAGAAAAAATCATCTGTATTACAATCAGCTAAAGAGATATCCTCAGGTCGAGCTGTAACTGGAATGCCATTTATTTCAAATTTATTTAACTTTCCAATAAAATCACCAATAAATTCATTTATAGGTCGTTCATATATGTCTTGAGGAGTACCAACTTGTACAACAGAGGCATTATCCATAACAACAATTCTATCAGCCATAGAGAGAGCTTCCTCTTGGTCATGAGTAACCATAATTGTTGTAATTCCAAGTTTTTTTTGAAGATTTTTGATATCATTTCGAAGTTTTTCTCTAACTTTAGCATCTAAAGCAGATAGTGGTTCATCAAGAAGAAGAATATCTGGTGAATATGAGATAGCTCTAGCTAAGGCTACTCTCTGTTGTTGTCCACCTGAAAGCTCGTTAGGATATTTATGCTCTTGACCTCTTAATCCTACTAATTGAAGAGATTCATCAACCTTTTTTGTGATAATCTTTTTATCAATTTTTTTATTTTTCATACCATAAGCTATATTTTCACCGACAGTCATATTTGGAAAAAGAGCATATGATTGAAAAACAATAGACATATTTCTTTTAGCAGGATGTTTTTTTGTAATATCTTCATTATTTAAAAAGATATTACCACTATCAACTTTTTCAAGACCAGCAATTATTCTTAATAGAGTAGTTTTTCCACAACCAGATGGTCCTAGAAAACAGATGAATTCACCTCTATTTATTTCAAAGTTTATATTGTTTAAAGCAGTAAAGTTACTGAATTTTTTGTTAATATTTTCGATTTTTAAGTAGCTCACAAATCCTCCTAATTATTTTTTTTCTGTTTTTGAACCAAAATTAGTTTCCCAAATATTTAAAATTTTAGCTTTGTTATTAGATGCCCAAGAGAAATCGTTAGCTATGAGCTGAGTTATAGGATTTTGTGGAAAACCTTTTGGTGGAGCAATTTTAACATCTCTAGAAACAATAGCATAAGATTTTGCATACATTTTCATAGCATCTTCAGATATAGCCCAATCTAAGAAAACTTTAGCCTCATCTTTTATATTTTCTTTATTTATAAGAGCGTTAGCTTCTGAATCCCATCCTGATCCCTCTGTTGGAAAATAAACGTTAACAGGTCCACCATCATTTTTAATTTTTATACCAGGGTATCCATAAGATATTCCAATTGGATACTCACCTGTAGCTGAAGTTTTTGCTGGTTTTGAACCAGAATGAGTATAGATTCCAATATTGTTATCCAATGCTTTTATGTACTCCCAGCCTTTTTCCTCTCCAAA
>JBOFLW010000211.1:0-1041 GCA_051658065.1 Cetobacterium sp. | reverse complement strand
CATTTTCTATTAGGCCACACTTGCAGTTTCACTAGTGTAGTTCTGCTGGATTACAGTAATAAAGTAATACGGATATTCAATTGAATTAGAGTTAAATTAAAGCCAATGTGTAAGAAGAGGCGTTTCTACAAAAATAAATCAATCAATGAATAAATAGATTGTAAAACACAATCATCTTTATGTAAGACATATCAAAATCACATTTTTATCAGAGGCAAACCTCAAATCTGAAGGTCTGCATCCTATGAACCAACTTTTCAAGTGACCCAGATGGGACTCGAACCCACAATCCTCAGCTCCGAAGGCTGATGCCTTATCCATTAGGCCACTGGGCCTGCGAAGGGAACAAAAAAACAGAGATCCATTTTCCTGCAGAGGTTAGCTCCAACCTTGATCAAACTCACCTGCCTGTAAGTTTCTAGGGATCCTAAAGATCTTGATTAGCTTGTTCAGGAGTGTTTGATTAGGGTTGGCGCTAAACTCTGCAGGAAAGTGGATTTCGCGGGCCAGAGTTGAGAACCCCTGCACTAGAGCAATACTGTCATTCCATTGAATAACAATAATTTGGTAGGCAATCCCCAAGAGGAAGAACGCTTTAAACAACCCAGATGTGATTCTAACTTACTCAGCTCCAAACTCTGATGCCTTCTGCATGTGGCCACTAGGCCCACGCTTGCAGTTTCAATAGTATGGCTCACCCAGCTTCAAGTGACCCCGACGGGACTCAAACCTACAATCCTCAGCTCCAAAAGCTGACACTTTATCCATTAGGACACCTGGCTTGCGAAGCGTGTTCAACAAAATGGGTTCCAATGGACTAGAACAGTTCTTTTCAAATGTGAATCGAACACACAGTACTCAGCTGCAAAGTCTAATGTCTTTTCCAGTACGCAACTACACCCTCATTACATCACCAAGCAGCAGCTTATAAACAACCCAGATGTTTTTCAAACCCTAGTACTCATCTCAAAATCTGATGCATTTTCTATTAGGCCACACTTGCAGTTTCACTAGTGTAGTTCTGCTGGATTACAGTAATAA
>JBOFLW010000210.1:0-4470 GCA_051658065.1 Cetobacterium sp. | reverse complement strand
CTTGAATTTTCAACTTTATTTTGTAAAACTCTTTTTCCTATTAAAATAATTGTTAAAATTGTTATTGGCATTAAAATCAAAGCTGTATCATTTACATTTGAAAAGTATATTATATTTGGAATTGCTAATCCTGCAAGATATCCTAATTTTACTTCTGGTTTTTTCCCACCAATTTCTGCCATTTTATAGAACTCAAAAAGCCCTACTAATACTATGAAATTTACAAACAATAATAATAAAAATCCTCCTTTTAATAATATTGTCAATAAAAGTGGTATTCCTAATAAAGCTACTAATATTCTATTTAACATCTAACTAACTCCTCCAAAACGCCTATCTCTTTTTTGATAACCTTCTATCGCTTTAACTAGCTCCTCTTTATTAAAATCAGGCCAGTAAGTATCTGTGACATATATTTCAGAATAAGCTATTTGCCATAGTAAAAAATTCGAAATTCTAATCTCTCCACTTGTTCTTATTAATAACTCAGGATCAGGAAATTGATTATATAGATATTTTTCGACTAGCTCTTCTGTAATATCCTTCTCTCCATTTTCTACTATTTTTTTTATAGCATCTACTAATTCGGCTCTTCCACCATAATTGAAAGCTATATTCAAAGTTATTCCAGTATTTCCTTTTGTTGCTTCTTCTAGTTTTTTAATCTCATCTAAAAGTTTCTGACTAACCCCTTCATCTCTTCCAGAAACTACGAATTTAACATTATTTTTCATCAAAACTTTTTTTTCATTTTTTAAATAAGTTTTAAATAAAAACATCAATGTATCAACTTCCTCTTTTGCTCTTTTCCAGTTTTCAGTTGAAAAAGCATAAACCGTTAAATATTGAACTCCTAGTTCTCCACAAGAGGTAACTATTTTTCTTAATGTATCTGCTCCAGCTTTATGCCCGTATGTTCTTGGCATCCCTTTTGCTTTTGCCCAACGTCCATTTCCATCCATAATTATTGCTATATGTTTTGGTACTAATAAACTCATCTATATTTCTCCTCTCAATAAATCATTAAATTTTACCACATTTAGAAGATTTTTTCCATAAAAAAATGATCCTTAAATGAACAAAAGAGGTAGTTTCTATTCTACCTCTTTTTGTTTTTTATATAAATTCCTAGTTTTTATAAATTCACACAACTCTTTCGGTAACATCTTATCTATATTTTTATTCTCTAATAAAGCATACCTAACTTCACTAGATGAGTAATTTAGTAATATGTTATTCATCTGAATCAAATTTTTATGAACTAAATCGCCTTTATAGCCATCTCTTGCTAAAACAACTACTTTTGATAATTTTAAAATCTCTTCATGATTTTTCCATTTATCAAAGTACGCCCAAGAATCCTCTCCAAGAATCTCATAATACTCTGAATTTGGATATTTTTTTATAACTTTTAAAAGTGTATCATAAGTATATGAGAGCTTTTTTGAATTTATCTCTAAATCTAAAACCTCTATTTTTTCATCTTTTTCAAACGCTATTTCACACATTTTCATACGTATTTTGCCATCTATTAAACTATTTTCCCTATGTGATGGAACTCCAACAGGAATAATCAATAATTTATCAAGCTTTAACTCTTTTACTACAAACTGAGCTATATAAATATGTCCATTGTGAATAGGATTAAAACTTCCACCATATATACCTATCTTCAATCTGCACTACCCCGTTTCATTAACTGTTTATAGTTTTTAAAATTTCTTTTTCTATTTCAGATATATTTTCTACATTTTTTGATATAAATGAGTTTAAAATATAATTGTATTTTTTTTC
Organism: Cetobacterium sp.; assembly: GCA_051658065.1. Lineage (GTDB taxonomy): Bacteria > Fusobacteriota > Fusobacteriia > Fusobacteriales > Fusobacteriaceae > Cetobacterium_A. The sequence continues at coordinate 2,676 of JBOFLW010000210.1, read as the reverse complement.
ATTTTTATAACTATAACTTTTTAAAACTTTCTTATATGCAGATATATTTAATGAATCATTTCCAATTGAAGAGATTTCCTCTAAATCTATTGCATTTTCTAATAAACTTAAATCGTATCTTTGTTTTGTGAAATAACTTATAACTAAATAACCCACTTCATCAACCCATCCTACTGTATTTAAAACTTTTTGGAATGCTAAAGCCATTAAAGGTTTATTAAATTTTGGATTATCCATTAATGATAGATTAAATAAAGTTTTTAAAAATTCCTCTTTATCTCTTAAAGCTAACTCTTTTCCATATCTTTTTGAAAACTCTATCTCACCTTTTATAACTAATTTAACAAAATTTTCTTTTAATTTTTCTAAAGAGATATTCGAAAGTCTATCTATTTTTTTAGCTTTTTCTGTTTCTATCTTATTACACTCATTATTTAAAACTGTATTAAACAGTTCATCATTTTCACAAAATACTATCGCTGGTATTGTAAAATTCATACTTTTTCTATTTAAAACACCATCTCCATCAATTGTTAAATATGCTCTTTTATCAAGTATCTCTGCATTTTCTACTACTTTTAAAACTCTGTTTTCTATTCTTTCTTTCATTCTATTCACCAAATCCTTTTAAACTATTATCTTCTAACATTGTAAACTCTATTTTAAGAACAAATAAATTGTCCATGTTTAAATCCTTTGGCAATTTTACCAAATCTTTTTCAGTTGTTATTATAAAATCTGCATCCATAGATTGAGCTCTTCTTTTTATAGTATCAAAATCTTTTTGTTTAAAATTATGATGATCCATAAAATCAACTCTTTCTATATATTCAGGATTTAATGATATTACTGTTTTTTCAAAATTAAGAGGGTTTGCTAATCCTGAGAAAAGTAGCACTCTTTTTCCAGCTACCCAAAACAGAGGTTTTGCATTTCCTTTCATATCACATAGAGATGTAACTCCATGTTTAGCTACAGAAACTGGTTTTTTAAATTTTACTTTTAAAAATCTTTTTATAGTTTCCAATTCACTTTCAGATATTAAATCTGATTTTGTGATTATAAATTCACTGCCTCTCTCTCCAGCTTTTTGAAAATCTTCTCTTAATGTTCCTTTTGGAAGTAGTGCTCCCCAGCCGAAAGGATTAGTTGCATCTATTAAAACTATATCTCTATCTCTTTTTAATTTTCTATGCTGAAAACCATCATCTAGTATAATTGTGTCTACACCAAATTTTTCTACTGCTAATTTACAAGCTGTATATCTATCTCTTCCTACTATTACAGGTACCTTCAAATTTAGTGCATGGATATATGGTTCATCTCCACTTTCTTTTGGAAATACCAGTATATTTTTTCCATCACTAACTATTAGTGGATCAACTTTTCTTTTTCCTCTATATCCTCTTGATACAATTGCAACTTTTCTATCCATTTTAAGGAGCTTTTTTGCAAAGAATTGAACTGCTGGTGTTTTTCCTGTTCCACCAACAGTTATATTTCCTACACATAAAATATCAACATCTGGTATCTTATTTATTTTAAGATACCTTTTATCGTAAAGCCAATTTCGTATTGAGGTTATTAAAAAATATATATACGATAAAAGTTTCATCTCTTCCTCTCTTTACTAAATTTTTACTTGAACTAATTTAGAAATTCCTATTTTTTTATTCATTGTTACACCATACAGAGAATCAGAAGCTTTCATAGTTTCTTTATTATGTGTTATTAAAATAAATTGAGATCTATCTGTGAACTCTTTTAATTTTCCAATTAACTTTCTAGTATTTTTTTCATCTAAAGCAGCTTCTATCTCATCTAAGAATGTAAATGGACTTGGTTTATACATAAAGATTGCCATTATAAATGCAATTGCAACCATAGATTTTTCTCCACCAGATAATAATGAAAGAGCCTGTCTTTTTTTATTTTTATGTTTAACAGATATTTCAACCCCACAGTTTAAAAACTCTTCTCCATTATGAAGTGATAAACTTCCTTCTGAATTATCAAGAGTTTCTGTACACATCTCATTAAAGTTTTTATTTATCTCTTCGTATGCTTCATAGAATTTTTGTTCAATTGTTTCGTTTATCTCTTTTATTAAAACAGATAAACTCTTCTCTCCTTCAACTAAATCCTCTCTTTGAAGATCAATAAATTTATATTTATCATCAAGCTGTTTAAACTCTTCAATAGATAAAAGATTTACTGAATCAAATGTTTTTAATTTTGATTCTAACTCTCTTACTTTGGTTCTAGAACTTTTAATTTCCTCCTCTTCTAAAGGATGAATATTAACTTCTAAAAGCTCTTCTAACTCTAATAATATCTCTTCTATCTCTTTTGAAATTCTATCTTTTCTTTCTAACTCTCTATTTAAAATCTCTCTCTCTTTAAATAGCGTTGATTCAATATCCCTTGAATTTTTAACTAGCTCTTTTGATTTAATCTCTAAAGTATGATCCTCTTTTTTCATCTCTTTTAATTCTAAATTTTCATTTTCAAATTTACTATTTTTAATCTCTATCTCTTCTACTATAGTATGAGCCTTTTTCTCTAATTTTTCAAGCTCTTTTTTAATTTCTGTTAAAATATTTTGAACTTTATTCTTTTTTTCTAATATTTCTATTCTCTCAATTTCCTCTTTAGATTCTTCTTTTTCTATTGCAA
>JBOFLW010000209.1:0-1159 GCA_051658065.1 Cetobacterium sp. | reverse complement strand
CTACTCATAAATTGATTATCATCTACTGCTAAATGATATTTATTTTGAAATATCATTCCTTTTAATTTTGAATTTTCAGTATCTATCTCTGTATTTTTTTCAGAGTAAACATTATCAAAATACCAATTTATATATGAGTCTTCATCAAAAAAAAGATCTTTCCATAATTTTCTAAGTTCTTCTTTCAATATCATATTTTCAACTCCTTTAGCAAAAAAGGTGAGTATAAACCCACCTTTTTCCTATCTATTTTTTACATAACTATATAAAGATTTAACTCCAACTCCTGTAGCACCTTTTTTAAGCCATTTAACACTGCTATTGAAAGATGTTCCAGCTATATCCATATGAATCCATGGTAACCCTTCAACAAATCCCTCTAAGAACTTTGCTGCAGTTATTGATCCACCCATTCTTCCACCTGTATGCTTTACATCTGCAACTGATGATTTTAAAAGATCTGAATACTCCTCAAAAATTGGCATTCTCCATACTTTTTCTCCGTGTAATTTACTTGCATTTTCTAGAAGAGTATATTTTTCATCTGAATTTGAAAATACTCCAGTTGTTAAAGTTCCTAAAGCTACTAAAATTGCACCTGTTAAAGTTGCTACATCTACAATCTCTGTTACTTTTTCTTTTCTGATTGAATATGTTATTGCATCTGCTAATGCTAATCTTCCCTCTGCATCTGTATTTATAATTTCAACTGTTTTTCCATTCATTGATTTTATTATATCACCTGGTCTATATGCATTTTCATTTATTGCATTTTCACAAGCTGGAACTATTGCTACTACATTCTTTTCAATTTTTCCTTTTGCTAAAGCACACATAGCTCCTATTACAGAAGCAGCACCTGCCATATCACTCTTCATTTCAAACATAGAATCTGCTGGTTTTATACAAAGTCCACCAGTATCATAAGTTAATCCTTTTCCTATAAGTCCTATTTTTTCATCATTATCTTTTCCATTCAAATATCTCATTATTATTAATCTTGGTTTTGTTATTGAAGCTCTTCCTACAGCTAATAGTAGATTCATATCTAGTTTTTCCATATCTTTTTCATCTAAAATCTCTACTTCAAACCCATATTTCAGTCCTAGCTCTACTGTTTTTTGAGCTAAAGTAATTGGATTCAAAATATTTGCAGGTA
>JBOFLW010000208.1:0-2533 GCA_051658065.1 Cetobacterium sp. | reverse complement strand
ACTATTTTACTAGATACAGAAGAAGTGCTGAAAGTATAAATAAAAATGCTACTACTTCAGTTGCTTTGGCTAATGGTCCACCATCTTTTGATACTCCAAATACAGTGTTTGACCCCCCCATACCCATGCTTCCTGACATTCCATGACTTCTGTCTGGTTGTACAAGAACTAATACTATTAAAGATAAAGCAAATATAAATAAAAATACTGTTAAAAGTGTTTCCATAATTTTATGCCTCCCAAAATTCTGTCTTCAATCTTACACTTTATTATAATATATATATTCGTAAAATAAAAGAAAAAATTATAGAAGTTTTGCTGCTAATTCAGCCAATGCTGAACGCTCACCTTTTTTTAAAGTAATATGTCCTACAATTCCTTCATTTTTTAATTTATCAGCTAAGTATGTTAATCCATTTGTATCTGAATCTAAATATGGACTATCTATCTGATCAGGATCTCCTGTTAATACAATTTTTGTATTTTCTCCTGCTCTAGTTATTATTGTTTTTACCTCTAGAGGTGTTAGATTTTGTGCTTCATCTATTATTATAAATCCATTTGGAATACTTCTTCCTCTTATATATGTTAATGCTTCTATTTTTAAAAGTCCCATAGTTTGAAGTCCTAAAATTACTTTTTCACCAGTTTTTTCACCTTTTTCTGTTGCTAAGTAATCAATGTTATCGTAAATTGGTTGCATCCATGGTTTTAATTTATCCTCTTCACTTCCTGGAAGATAACCCAAGTCTTTTCCCATTGGCATTATTGGTCTAGCAATAAATAGCTTTTTATACCTACCTTTTTCAACAACCTGTTCTAATCCAGCAGCTATAGCTAAAAGTGTTTTTCCTGTTCCAGCTTTTCCAACTAATGTTACAACTTTTATATTTTCATCCATTAAAAGTTCCATTGCATATTCTTGTTCATCATTTCTTGCTCTGGCTCCCCATGCTGACATTTGTCCTTCTAAATTTCTTCTGATTTTTCCACCAATATATCTTCCAGAAGTTTTTTCATCACCACATTTAAATCTTATAAACATATTTTCACTAAAATGATACTCTTTTCCTAATTCCCAAACGTTTATTTTTCCTGCTTTATCAAATTTTAAATATATTTCTCTTGAAACTTCAATCTCTACATGTCCATCATGTAATGTTGTATAATCAGTTTTATCACTTTCATAATCTTGAACTTCAATTCCTAAAGAGTCTGCTTTTATTCTCATATTTATATCTTTTGTTATTAAGATAACTTTTATATCAGGATTTTTATTTTTTATTCCTAATGTAGAAGATATTATCATATTGTCTACAGAATCTCTTTTTAAAGCTGGTGGCAATAAATCTGTATCGTTTTCTATTTCAACTTTAAAAAAAATTCCTTTTTCCAGTTCTACACCCTTTGCTATTGACCCTTTTTTTCGAATACTATCAAGCTCTCTTGCTGCTAATCTAGCTTGAATTGCAGTTGTTGTATTTCTTTTTAAATGATCTATCTCTTCAATCACAAAAATAGGTACAATAACTTCATTATCTTCAAAACTATAGATGCTACGATGGTCATGTATCAAAACATTAGTATCTAGAACATAAATTTTTCTCATAAACTCAGCTCCTTAATTGAATTTTTTTTAATACTCCTTTAATTGCATTTTCTAAAGTTGTATAACTCTTCAATTCCTCTTTACTTATAAGTGATTCTATTTCCTTTTTACTGTATCCTAAAGACTCTAAAGCCATATATAATTCATCTTCTATTGCATTATTTAGTATATCACCGCTTGGATCTTCCATAGACATCAAGTTTAAAGTCTTTATTTTGTTGTTTAAATCTATTATTATCTGTTTAGATTTTTTTTCGCCTAATTTTGGAACTTTTTTTAAAGTCTTAAAATCTTCGTTTAAAACAATCTCTCTTATGTTATCTATTGTAAATGTTGACATAATAGATAATGCTAATGATAATCCTATTCCACTTATCCCTATTAACATTTCAAAAAGAATCCTTTCTCTCTCCTCTAAAAAACCAACAAGTTTAAAGGCATCTTCTTTTATGACATTATAGATATATAATTCTTTTTTTTCTCCAATCTGTACTTTATCAAAAGTTTTTAATGTAATGTAAACTCTATATCCCACACCATTAACATCCACTGCTAAATATTCTGCTTTTTTAATTTTTATAACGCCATTTAAATATTCAAACATTTTTATCTATCTCCCTTTAAAGCTTTATTTAAGTATTTACTTGTATAACCTTTTTTAGAGGATGCTATTTTTTCAGGAGTTCCTGTCAATATAACTTTTCCTCCACCTTCTCCACCTTCAGGTCCTATATCTATTATATAATCTGCATTTTTTATTACGTCCAAATTATGTTCAATTATAATAACTGTATTTCCTTTTTCTACTAATCTATTTATAACTTCTAAAAGTTTTCTTATATCTTCAAAATGTAATCCTGTTGTTGGTTCATCAAGTATATAGATAGTTTTTCCTTTTGATATTTTTGATAGTTCACTAGAAAG
>JBOFLW010000207.1:0-1303 GCA_051658065.1 Cetobacterium sp. | reverse complement strand
ACAGGTGATTGTAAACCTTGGGATTGTAGAAACTATTCTCCTTATAAAAAAATATATTGGAAATATTTAGAAGAAACTCCTTGGAAAGGTTTTAAAGAAGAGAACAAAACTTTCAAAAATATATTGGCGAGAGAGTTTGTAAAGATAAAATTAAAAACTAGAAAACTACGGTATTTATTAAAGGGGAAGAGATGAGAGAAAAGTTAAAAAAGATAGATTTCGATACTATTTTTTATATAATGTTAGGAATATTTTCAATATTGTTATTTATAACAACCAAGTACAGCTTGAGATTGGCAAATTATATAATAATACCGATGGGTGTGTATAAAATTTATTCAAATAAAAAATATGAAAAAACAGGTTTTGAATATTTTATAGGAATGTTTTTATTAGCAATAGCATTAAGTTCAATAGGAGCTGTTCATTTTAGAAGTGTAAGAGATGGATTTTTAGATACTTCAACTATGATGTTTACATTTTTATCAATAGCTCAATTTAAAATAAAAGATAAAAATTTAAAACAACTATGCTGTTTTGGATTTATAGGTTATTTTTATAAAATATCTTTATCTTATTTAGAGAGATTAGGATATATTAAAGGGATATATTGGGGAAGTAGAATAAGCGGTGGAGAAGATGTTTGGAGATATGCCCCTGTAATTACATTTGGAGTAATAATATTACTTTGTTTAGTAATATATAGAAAGAATACATTAAAAATCAATATTCTTTTATATTTATCATTAATAGTAACACTTGATGTTTTAGTGAAAACCCAAAATAGAGGAAATTGGGTAGCAGTTATAGTGTGTTTTATAGTTATGATGATATTAAGAATGAAGAAAAAAGCGATTTATCCAATATTAATATTCTTTTTATTACTTTTTGGAGCAAGTCAGAAATACCAAAACAATGTATATATAAATAGATTAAGCACAATTGTAAAAAATGGAGATGTTGGAAGGGTTGAGTTATGGAAAGCATCTGTAAAAATATTTAGAAAAAATATGATAAATGGTGTAGGGTATAGTTATCAAAACTTTATTAAAGCAGAAACACCAGAAGATTATATATATGTACCTAAACATGGTCATGGGCATTCTCACAATAGTTCTTTATACGTTTTAGCGACTATGGGTGTATTAGGAATTTTAAGTTATCTAGCTTTAACTTTTAAAATGCTGTGGTTTAGTTATAAAAATAAAAAATATGATTATGGAATAACATTTTTTATGATTTTATCAATTCAAATTTTTAGTTTTTTTGAAACACCAGTAAAATATTTAGATTTAACAGGAAT
>JBOFLW010000206.1:0-2305 GCA_051658065.1 Cetobacterium sp. | reverse complement strand
AAAGGGGGATAAAAATGGCTAAGTTAAGAAGTGTAGTAGTTGCACATGCAGCTCAAATGAGTCAACAAATAGGAGGAGCAGTAGATATTTTAGGCTCTTTTGATAATATAATTCAACCGTTATTTCCTCATCCAATGATGAGATTATCAATTGTATTAACTTTTGAAGGAATTGTAAGACCAACGGTATTTGAAGTAAGATTAAATGGACCAGATGATGATTTAATCTCAAGAGGAGAATTAACTCCAATGGTAGATCCATTAGGTATAGGAAAAAAAATAGTTGATATAGATAAGTTCTTAATAAAAACAAGAGGAAGATATACTATTGATGTATTTGAAAAAGAGGGAGAAGAGCTAAAGTTCTTAAAAACAGAAACTTTATTCATAGCTGAGTATCCACCACAAAGAAACTTTACACCAGAGCAGATAGAAGAGATATCAAATAATGATGAATTAATCAGAAGTGTAAAAACTGAATTTAAACCATTTGGTTTTGAAACTACTATAAAATTACAACATAACCTTTTACCTGAAGCTCCTATAGAAGAGGGATTCATTTCTATTCCGAAAGAGGATAGATTAACAATCGAAGGTCAAGAGATTGAATTAACAGGAGTTAGAAGACAGATTGAATGGATGTTTGGAAATCCTATTCCTAAAGAAGAGGAAGAGAAGACTGAAACAAACGAGACTGAAGAAAAATAGTTAATTAGAGCTGCTTTTAAAGCAGCTTTTTTTTATTTTTTCAAAAAAAAGTTTGACATTACATAAAAAATATGATACTATTTCTTTGTACGGAAGGTTATCCTAATTGGTAAGGAATCGGTCTTGAAAACCGACGTCGTAAGACTTCAGAGTTCGAGTCTCTGATCTTCCGCCATACAACGGTGAAGTGGCAGAGTGGCCTAATGCACTCCCCTGCTAAGGGAGAGTACGGTTAACCCCGTACCGTGAGTTCAAATCTCACCTTCACCGCCATTTATAAAAAACTTGAAGGTAGAATAACTACCTTTTTTTTATAGCTAAAATGTGCATCCGTGGCTCAATTGGATAGAGCACCTGACTACGGATCAGGGGGTTAGGGGTTCAATTCCTCTCGGGTGCGCCATATATTGTAAAATAAAAAGACAGTTTCAAAGCTGTCTTTTTTCAGTTAAATATTATTTATTTTTTATATGCATTTCCAGCTAAACCAACAGCTTTTTTAGCTGCAGTTATTTTTTCTTGTGCAATGGCCCTCGCTTTTGCAGCACCTTTAGCTAAAACAGCTTCAACATATTCCATATTATTAGCTAACTCTTCTCTTTTTTCTCTCGCTTCTTTAAAGTATTCTAAAATAGCATTTAAAAGTTCTGTTTTAGCATGTCCATATCCATAATTTCCAGCAATGAATTTATCCTTCATAATTTGAACCTCTTCTTTAGTTGCGAAAAGCTCATATATTTTAACTATATTGTTATCAGGATTTTTAGGTTCTTCTAAAGGTGTAGAATCACTAACAATACTCATAACTTGCTTTTTAAGTTCTTTTTTAGATGCAAACATATTTATTGTATTACCATAAGATTTACTCATTTTTTGTCCATCAGTTCCAGGAATAACAGCTAAACTTTCTAAAATTTGAGGTTCTGGAAGTTTGAATAATTCAACCTCATATTGTTGATTAAACTTTAAAGCGATATCTCTAGTCATCTCTAAATGCTGTTTTTGATCTTTTCCTACAGGAACTATATCTGCATCGTACATTAAGATGTCAGAAGCCATTAATACAGGATATGTTAAAAGTCCAGTATTAGCTGAGAATCCTTTAGTAACTTTATCTTTATATGAATGCCCTCTTTCTAAAAGTCCAACAGGTGTAATACTTGAAAGTAGCCACATAAGTTCAACATGCTCTGGAACATCTGATTGTAAAAATATTGTAGACTTTTCAGGGTCAAGTCCTAAAGCTAAATAATCTAAAACGATATTGTATGAATTTTCTCTTAAAGATTGTGGATTAGTAAGTGATGTTAAAGAATGATAATCCGCAATAAAATAAAATCCTTCGTAATTTTTTTGATTTTCTATAAATTGTTTCATAGCTCCAAAGTAGTTTCCTAAATGTAAAATTCCACTAGGTTGGATACCAGATATACTTCTTTTCATAAGTTCTCCTTTTGTTTTTAATTCTATTTTCTATATAATTTTACATTATTTTAATAAAATTATCAATAATACTAGAAAAAATCTTGTTAAAGTTATAAAAATTAAATATAATTAAGAAAAAACATAGTGAGGTGATTTTCATGGAAAGTAATATA